>CALDEP010000344.1 GCA_937942475.1 uncultured Aureispira sp. | reverse complement strand
CTTGAGAATTTACCAAAAGGAACGTTATCGGCTAAAAACGTGTACAAAACCTATGCTTTTGCCAATCCAATGTGTGGTAACAAGAATTTTTCAGAAGAATATCATGTTCGTTATTGTGAGAATAACATGAGCTATTCTATTATCAATCCCGCCGATTTGGTTCCTTCCATGCCGATGCATTATCAAGAAGAAGGAAAATTATTAAGCACTGATCGTTTAAAATCTTGGTTGTTGGGTAAGGAGTCTTTTGACATTCGTAAAATTGGCGTGGAACTAGCCGTTCGTCAATTTGAAAAAAGCCTAAAGAGCTATGTCAAGTCGTCTAATCGCTTGATTGAAACCATGGTTTCTGCCGCTTATGGTTCTGTTGATATGCCCGATTATGTTAGTGATATTAATTATTTCCAAGTGGGTAATATTCGAACATTAGAGCCATTTCCTTATCCACAAATTCAATTAGATCCAGCAACATTGACAGAAAAACAACTTTCTAAACTAAAGCCAGCAGAGGATGGGAATTATTACAAACCAGAACCTAGCTTCTATCAACACAAGCCTTATAATTATTATGTAGCGATTTTGAAAGCTTATTTCTCAAGAGATTATAAGAATTTAAACGTAAAATATTTACCTGAAAATTTATAGACCGATCATCTAATGTCTCAAAAATATAGCTTTTTAGAGCAGCTCCTTTTTCCACCAACTAAGGTGAATAAAAAAAAGCTACACCAAGCTAGCCAGCAGAAAACCATTCTGATTACAGGGGCTAGTTATGGTATTGGAGAAGCCTGCACACGGTTGTTGGCGGCTTATGATGTCCACTTAATTTTAGTTGCTCGCACGGCTTCAAAGTTAGCTGTTTTAAAAGAAAATTTGGAGGATCAAAAAGCACAAATTAGCCTTTATCCAACCGACTTAACACAGGCAGAAGAAGTTGAACAACTCATTCAGAACATCAAAAATTTACCTAATGGTTTAGATGTTTTGATTAGTAATGCAGGGCATTCGATCAAGCGCCCCATTCAGAAATCTTTAGAGCGTTTTCATGATTTTGAGCGCACGATGGGTATTAATTACTTTGCGCCCGTTCGTTTGTGTTTGGGTTTAATGCCTTTATTAGAAAAAAGAAATGGGCAAATGATCAACATTTCAGCGATCAATGTCCTTCTTTTGCCTGCCCCACATTGGGCGGCTTATCAAGCGTCCAAAACAGCCTTTGATCAATGGTTTCGCTCTGTAGCCATCGAAATGGAAGCTTATGGTATTCAATCTACTAGCCTTTATTTGCCTTTGGTGAGAACCCGTATGATTGCGCCAACAAAAGCCTATCAAAAAGTACCTGCCATGTCTCCAGAGCATGTTGCCCAATTAATTGTCAAATGCTTATATCGCCCTAAAAGAAAATGGATGCCTTGGTGGTCAATTTTTGGTCGTTTAGGCTCTTTCTTATTTAGAGGACCTTGGGAAGCTTTTTTGCCTCGTTTTTTGAAAAAAGATCGCTAAATCAGAGATAGATCAAGCCTTAATTCTTTAGTTTTAACTACCTTTAGAAAGAATTATTTTCTAAAAACGGTCCTAAAGTATGTTTAAAACCTTCCAAAAGTTATATCAAGCTAAATTAACCAGTCCTAGAGGGCTGTATCGACTCCTTGCATCTATCATTCGCTCTAAAACTAATTTAGTAGCATTAATGGATTTTGCAGCACGTACTTATCCAAAGGAAATCGCTATTATAGAAGGTGACAAACAAATTTCTTACGAAGCACTCTACCAAGAAACGCTACAGCTAGCCGCACAATTACAAAAAGAATATCAATTAAGCGCAGGACAAAAAGTGGGTTTACTTTGTAAGAATCACATTCCTTTTGTACAAAGCCTTTTTGCGCTTTCTATGTTGGGTGTTGATGTTTATTTACTAAACGTGTCCATGAATGTCGATCAGTTTGAACACCTCTTGCAAAAACATCCGTTCAAAGCAATTATTAAGGATGAACAAGGCGCTGCATTGCTTTCCCAAACTAGCTTTAGGCAAGTGCAGATAGACACTCATTTTCCAATACAAAATTCTATCCTTGAATTAGCAAAAACACCTATTCCTGCAAATTATACCTTAAAAAAAAGCAGTGCAGGAAAGCTCATTATTTTGACGGGTGGCACAACAGGCAATTTTAAAACAGCTGTTCGAAAACCCTCCCTATTTACCTTTTTAAATCCCTTTTTTGCCTTACTCACTCAATTAAATTTAGGTACCTATCGCTCTGTTTATATTATAACGCCCATCTATCATGGATTTGGAGTGGCAGCCTTGTTAATTTCAATCATCTTGGGCGTAAAAATTATTCTAAGCAAAAGCTTCAAGGAAAAAGAAGCCAGTCAATTGATGTTAAAACATAAAGTGGAAGTCTTAGTCCTCGTTCCACTGATGCTTCAACGATTATTACAACAAGACCTAAAAAACTTCCAGTACAACAAAATCATTCTATCTGGAGGAGCAGCCTTAAACCCAACCTTGGTCAAACAAACGGCTCACTTATTGCCCAATCAATTGGCAAACCTTTATGGCACTTCAGAAGCTGGTTTTTGCGTGATGGCAACAGGCAAAGATTTACAACGATTCCCAACAACTATTGGAAAAAAAATAAAGGGTGTTGAAACTAAAATTCTAGCTAAAAACAAACAAGCATTAGCATCAAAAAAAGTCGGAATGCTCTGCATCAAAAGCAGTTGGACGATGACCAACAAAGCAGACCAATGGATTGAAACAGGCGATTTAGCTTATATGGACGACGATGGATATTGCTTTTTGTGTGGTCGAATAGATGACTTGGTGATTTCGGGAGGCGTCAACGTTTATCCTGTTGAATTAGAACACATTTTATTGCAACACGAAGCCATTTTCCAGGCTGCCGTTATTGGTATTCCTGATACAGAATATGGACAACGATTAAAGGCTTTTATTAGTCTCAAACCCCATCAAGAACTAAGCGCCTTATCGCTCAAAGAATGGCTCAAAGACAAAGCAACAGGCGCTCAAAAACCTAAAGAAATCATCTTTTTAGAAGAAATTCCTGTCACGGCTTTGGGAAAGGTAGATAAGAAAAAATTGTCTTAGAGAAAGGTGCTTTTGACGGCATTTTTTGTATATAGGACTTCTTCATTTATAGAGTCAATTTCTATGTACAGGACAAAAGTTTTTTATCTAATAAAAGGATAGAATCTGTTTAGCATTTTATTAGATATTAGATCGTTACACTTTTAGATTTTAGATCTAAAAGCGAAGCGATCTAAAACTTAGTTTTGATAGATTTAAGCTTTAAGATATTTTTAATTATCTTTTGTCCTGTACATAGAGTCAATTTATTAATTCATCCTTATTTAACGATTCACCTTATGCCACACTTTGTTTTAGATTGCTCCCAAAACATCCTTGAGCAACAAGCTCCTGAAAAAATAATGCAACTTGTTTTTGAAGCTGCAAATGCAACTGAACTATTCGAACCCACAGATATAAAAGTTCGAATCAATCCTTTTCAACATTATACAGTAGGCAACGAAACGAATGATTTCATCCATATTTTTGGCAACATCATGGAAGGTCGAAACACGGCACAAAAAGCAAACTTATCCAAGCAAATCATCTTGGCATTAAAACCCTTATTTCCTAACATTCCTATTCTTTCTATCAATATACGGGATTTTGAAAAAGCCAGTTATTGCAACAAAACAATGGTTTAAAATCAATATTCCTGCACAAGCTTATTCTGAATGTTGAAGGCTTAATTTTTAATGCTTTATCGTAGAATTAGCATTAAAAATTCAGCCTTCAACATTAAAGTCAGGCTGTTTTAGACTTTCTGTCCCCCTGTATCTAATTATCATCTACCTCATTAAGAGCCTGTCTAAGAGGCTAGTGCTTTTTGAGTAACTCTTCTCTTCAATCTTGAGAGTGAAACGGCAGTAATTCCAAGGTAAGCTGCAATTTCCCTTTGGGGTACTCTATTAAATAAATAAGGTCGTTCTTCTACCAATTTCATATACCGTTCTTTAGGTTTTTCATTCATATTACATTTTATATTACGAAGAGAATAAACAAGTATATCTTTAAGTACTTCATTATAAACTTTCATTAAATTCATGTTCCTTTTGGTTAGTTCGCTTAGTCTTTCAGTATCAATTTGAACAACATAAGAATCCTCGATTGCCTGAATACAAATTTGAGAAGGCTCCCCCAATAAAGTAGATTGCCAATCCCCACATAAATCCCCTTCTTTATAAAAATCAATAATGACTTCATCCTGATTTTTATCATAAAAAAAGGCTTTAAATAAACCTTTTTGTACAAAAAACAATTGCTTGTTTCTATCTTCGAAGCGCACAATAAATTTCCCTACGTCTAATGACTTACAAGAAATCAAATCTATAATTAATATTATGTCTTCCTTTTTCAAAAAAACATATTTATTTTTTAAATAATCAATTAATTTTTTTAGTTCTTTCATCGGGAATAAAAATTATTATTTTTTTATTAATTAAAATATTATACTTTGTGTATTGCGAAGGTCGAACTCTCCCAGAAACAAAATGGACAAAGACTACAACAAAATGGACAAAACAAGCTTGAAAGACCATAGGAGCCTATTTGTTTATTTATTAAAGTTTATTAACAGTTAGTTTCAACTATTATTCTTAGAGAAAGTGTACCTTTAATTTTCTCAAAAATGGAATTATTCCTTTTCCCAAAACATTCTTTTTTTTTAAATTAATGAAATATTTACCTCCACCGAGATTCATATTTATTGTTCTAAATGTTTTCTTAATCACCAGTTTTTATTCGTCAATTAAGGCTCAATTATTAGTTCCTCAAGTCACAGAACTATCATTGGAAGACGGCTTTTCTAGCATGAATTGGAAAATTGTTTTTCAGGATTCAAAGGGATTTATGTGGATGGGCACCAACTATGGTCTTAACAAATATGATGGTTACAAAGTGACTACCTTTACCGAAGAAAAAACAAAGCTTCAAGGGAATCAAATTTCTAATATTGCAGAAGATGCGAATGGTTTATTATGGCTTGGTTACCCTGTCTTATATAGTTTTGAGGCTGGAGGAGCAAAGTATATTGATCTATTAGATCCTATCTCCAATACAGTTACCCCACTTGAAGAAAAAATTAAAAACCTTCCATTTAAGGCTTCTGATTTGACTTTGCTTGAAAGTTCAAAAAAACAAACACAGACTATTTGGCTAGGAACCAAACAAGGGCAGCTATATCAATACAAAGACAAGAAGTTTAAACTGATCTATCGACATCATGTATCACGTCCAATAGTTAATCTAATAGAAGGAACTCAAAATATTCTATGGATAAAAATACGTCTTCAGTCTTCAGAAAACGATTTTTTTGCGATCTCTCATGAAGGCGAACCTTTAGATAGTATCTTACATACTACCTTTGAGTATAAGAACAGTAAGGTTATGCTAATGGTAACGGATAGCAATGCATTAGTTCTATCCACCCTTGCCGCAGAAAGTTTCATTAAACCATTAGGAAAGCCTCTTAAAGATTTTTTGATTCACAATAGTTCTAAACTTCCTTATGCTATTCGCCAAGAGAAAGGTCAAATATGGATTTGGGAAAAAGATTCGATCACACACAAAACCAATGGTTATATTCAAATCTACAAATCAAATGAAGCATTTGCAGGTCGAATTAAATCTCCCTTTAGCCTTTTTGATAAGCCCCTTAGCAGGAAAATTATTAACGTTCAAGACAAACAAGGGGGAACTTGGATAACAACGAATCAAACGAACAAAGGTTATATATTATACCTATCTACTTCTCTTTTTCAACGAAAATGGTGCAACAAAGATCAAGACACTCCCTCGGATTATTCAGGACGAGATATGATTGAGATGCAAGACTCAAGGGTTTTGTTTGCAGGGAATCAATACAATCCTGCTAAACCAACTCCTTTGGAACTAGTTGCGAATCAGGGTTTAGCTTTTTTGGAAGATAAAAAAGGGGCTCTTTGGATCACACGTGAAGATCCTATTATTTACAAGGGTGCCATTAAGAATAAACAGTATCAAATTACGGAGACCTACAAGCATGCAGGTTATTTAAGTGATCAAATTGAAGGATCTTGGTCCATCCATCAGGATAAACAAGGTACGATTTGGCTTGGACACAATTTAGGGCTTTCTTATTTAGATACCCTTCGTAAAGAATTTCGATATTATCAAAAATATAATGGATTCAACCGTATTACAAAAGGGTTAATTTATCATTTTCATGAAAATGAAGCAGGAATCTGGTTAGCGACTCAAAATGGGCTTTTCTTATTAGATCATAATAAAGGAATTTTAGCCCATTATCATAAAGGTGGAGCCGATTCTAGTTTTCTACCACACAATGTATTAACACACATTCATGAAGATAAAGAGGGTAGCTTTTGGATTACTTCCAAGGGAGGAGGTCTAATTCATTGGAATCCAAAAACAAAAACACACCAACAGTATACCGTTGACAATGGATTATCTCATAACATTCTTTATGCTGTTTATGGAGACGATTACAACAATCTTTGGATGAGTAGTAATCGAGGGATCATGTGTTTTAAAAAGAACACTAAATTGGTCCATGTTTATTTGGATAGAGATGGGATTAGCCAAGAAGAATTTAATACTAAATCTCATTTACAAAAACGAGATGGAACGATTTATTTTGGTGGTTTAGATGGCATTACTATTTTTCATCCCAGAGACTTTCAAGATACAACTGATCGTTTGGATATTCCCTTACAAATTTCTAGTGTACTCCAACTAAATGAACAAACGGGAGATTTTCTAGACATTACAGCGGAGGTTATCCATAATCAGAATTTAGTCATTAGTCCTGACGAAAAGTCTTTTGTTATTAATATTGCCTTGCTCGATTTCAAGAATTCTAAAGCCAATAAATATGCCTACAAAATAGAAGGCGTCGATAAAAACTGGACGTATTTGGATTATCCTGAAATTCGAATCAACAACCTGCCTTATGGCAACCATACTTTTGTAGCCAAAGCTCAAGGCAGTAATGGCATTTGGAAAGCCCAGCAGCTCAACATTCCAATCCAAGTATTGCGCCCTTTTTACCTACATTGGTGGTTTATAATAAGCTGTGTTGCTTTGGGAATTCTTATACTCAGAATCATTTTTGTGCGACAGACACAACAATTTAAGAAACGAAAATTAGAATTAGAACAAGAGGTCTCAAAACGAACGCAACAAATTGAAAAAGATAAGTGTATAATCCAAGAACAAGCCGATGATTTAAAGGTATTAGATGAGGTAAAATCACGTTTTTTTGCTAATATTTCTCATGAGTTAAGAACTCCTTTGACACTTATATTAGGCCCTCTTTCTTATCTTCTTAAACTAGATAATTTTGAGGAAGTCTTGACTCGAAAATATCTCAATACAATGCACAAGAATGGAAAAAACTTGCTGCAATTGATTGAAGAAATTTTAGATTTATCCAAGTTAGATGCGGATAAGCTAGAACTCAAAGAAGAAGCGACCGACTTGCACTTATTTTTAAGACGTTTATTTAGCACATTTGAGGCACAAGCAGAATATTTGGGAATCATCACTCGGTTCAATTACGAACTAGATCCGAAAACTCAACTCCTGTTAGATCAGCATAAAGTGGAGAAAATTGTTAATAACCTAGTTTCCAATGCCTTAAAATTTACTCCTAGGGGAAAGTCCATTACAATGTCTATCAGCCAAGTGCAGCAATCTATTTGCCTGCAAATTATAGATGAAGGTCGAGGCATTCATCCCAAAGATTTGCCGCATATATTCGAACGATTTTATCAATCTAAACAAGCCAATCAAGAAGCACAAGGAGGCACAGGTATTGGTTTAGCTCTATCCAAAGAATTGGCAAGCTTAATGAATGGAGAATTAACTGTAAAAAGCCAACTGGGGCAAGGAACGACTTTTCTATTTTCTTTTCCGATTACCCCTGTCCTTGCCAATCAACTCCCCTCCTCAGAAATAAGAAATACCTTAGAAGAAGCGTTCACGCCTTTAGATTTCAGCAACTTGCCCAACAACTTATCTGTTTTAGTGGTAGAGGATAACGACGACATGAGGAGTTTTTTAGTAGATGTTTTAACGCCATTTTACAATATTGCTTCTGTCGGCAATGGTCTAAAAGCCATGGAGTATTTAACAACAAATAAAGGGCAGGTGGATTTAATTATCTCTGATTTAATGATGCCAGAAATGGATGGATTTGAATTACTTTATCAGGTTAAGAACCATCCTTCTTTTCGAAAAATTCCCCTAATTATGTTAACGGCAAGAGCAGGGCAAGAAGACAAATTAAAAGCCTTAACCATTGGAGTCGATAGTTATTTAACCAAACCCTTTGTAACAGATGAATTATTAGCACAAGTTGCCAACTCCTTATACAATTATCATCAAAGAAGCTCTTGGCAATTAGAACCCTCTGATGAGGGAACAGAAGTAGTTACTGAAACAGCACAACAGGAGAATTCCCCTACTGATTCGGAACAATCCTCTGATCCAGAAACCTTAGATTTATCCTTAGAAGATCAAGATTGGATTAAAGCCGTTGAAGCCTATACCTTAGAAAACATGAGCAACAATCACTTTAATGCCACACAGCTTTACTTGCAAATGAACATGACAGATCGAACGTTTAGACGAAAACTAAAACGCATAACAGGGATGTCTCCTGTTAAGTATCTTCGAGAGTTACGCTTGCAAATGGCGCGTCAGTTATTGGAAATCAAAAAATACAATAGTATTCAACAAGTCTGCGCTGCTACAGGTTTTACAACAACCCATTATTTTTCTAAGCAATTCAAAGCTCGATTTGGAAAAACACCAAGTACCTATCTAGAATAAGTACTTGATCTGAGTATAGGGCAACTTAAAAACGCAGCGCTCATGAGCAAAGTGAACTAAAAGTTTTTTATCTAAGCTCTCTTCACAGTTAGATATTGTTATTATAGGTAGAAAGCAACAAGGGTTTTATTATTCTTGACCTTTATCTTTTTAGAGGATTCTATTTCTGATAAAACAACAGCCCCAGCTTTTTTTAACATTTTTACACTTGACGCATTCGTTTTAGAAACCCAGCCAATAATTAAATATAAATGAGGATGCTTTTTCGAAATTGTCAAAACATATTTCAGTAATTTTGAGCCAATGCTTTGATTTCTGAAATTATTTTTCACATAAATGGACGTT
>CALDEP010000343.1 GCA_937942475.1 uncultured Aureispira sp. | reverse complement strand
TGCCAAGCTTTGTCTTAATAAATTAAATTTAAACAAATTTTGGTTATACTAGCAAAATCTAGCTTGGCATAAAATTAGTAAATATAAAATTAATAGACACAACAAGTTTAAATTACGATCAAATTTGTCATTACTTCGTGGAGAACTCGAAGACTCAGCGTAGCTAAATTATATCAGTTTACTTCATGAGTGCTTCGCAGTTGATTATCAGAAAGATAGTTTTAAAACACTAAAGAAATTAAACACCTGGTAATCAAAATTATATAAAATGGTTTTTATGTTTTTTGGTAAAAAAACTAAACCTCGCAGAAGCAGCGTAGCTAAATCCCACGAACTAAAAGCGATAGCGCTCACGAAGTAAGTCTTAATTTGTAAAACAAGAATTAATATGAAGTATTTATTTTTAGGTGTATTGTTGTCCTTTTCTTTAATAACAATTGCGCAAGATTTCAATGGCATTCCTACTGGAAATGAAAAGATAAGTTCTTCTAATGAAAGTTTTGAACAGGAGCTACTTGCTTTAGTTAATAAAGAACGTGCCAAACGTCGTCGCAAACCATTGACTATAAAGGAATCCTTGACTTCTGCCGCTCGTTATCATGCCATGGATATGGCGGTCGACAATTACTTTGACCACGACTCCAAAGATCAGCGCAAGAATGGGTCGCACAAAAAGGTTTGCTCTGTTTTTGACCGAATGAATCGTTTTGTAAAAAATGGTATTTTTAGTAGAGCAGAGAATATTGCTGTTGGAGGAAAGTCGCCTGAACAAGTCATGCAGGATTGGATGTCCAGTAAGGGGCATCGAGTCAACATTTTAGACAAGGAGACCAAATATATTGGCTTGGCCTATGTTTATGTGGAAGGAAGTGAATGGGGCTCTTATTGGGTGCAAAGCTTTGGTTTATAAATAAGAAATTTGAAGATTTGAAAATAGTTACATCCATTACCTAGCATGTAAATTTTCAAATCTTCAAATCAACTTATCTTCAAATTGTGTTTTATTTTTTAACAACAATACGCTGTTCTTTTTGTCCATTAATATCCAAAACCAAGACATAAGCACCTGGCACTAGATTATTAATATCAAAGGTCGCTCTTTGAATTCCTTTGGAGACATTCCCAAAGTTTTGTGTTGCTAATCGTTGTCCCAAGGCATCAAACAAATGCATGTTTACAGGTCCATCTTTTGTAATCGTATACTGGATGGTAATTTGATTGTTAAATGGGTTTGGATAGATGCTCAACAAAACATTTTCGTAGCTTTCTTCAATATCGTTTGTTGAAGTAATACAGTTTCTAGGATTCCATGGAGCAGGAATACCTATTTGACTTGAATTTGGGATCGTTGCGACTACTCCATCCGTTAAATGACGTGACCCATCATCCGTTTTCCAAGAAGCGCCATAATTTTCTACCGCACTCACTTGGTCAATTCTATCCACATAAAACCAGTCGGCTTGTGCCCGTGTCTTATTCACATCCAAGACATAATATCCTTTTTCTGCCAAATCAATATACTTCATGTGATCGTTCAAACTTTGCAAAACGGGGACACCTACGGTTTGAGCAGCTGCCAATCCAGGAGAAGTAACACTTGTTACCACAAATTCAACTCCAGCAGAGCCAGAGCCTGTAGAACTATTGTAAGTACTGGTAGGAAGATCATTTGCCCAAGACGTGTGAATATCTCCCGTTAAGACCACTACATTTTGAATGTTATTCGCAAAAATAGAATCATATAAACTCGTCCGTTCTATTTCATAAGCATCCCATTGGTCGTCGTTTCCATATTGTTGCCCAAATGGTAAAGGGTTGATATCAAAAGGAGCTACCATGACTTGTTGTCCAATAATTTGCCACTGAGCCGTTGACGTATCCATATTGTGACACAACCAATCAAATTGATCTGCGCCCAAAATAGTTCGCCCTGGCGTATTTGCATCTGCAAAACCTTGTTCTTCTCGACCTTGCAAACGGGTGTCTAACATATGTAATTCTAATAAATCTCCATATCGAAACGTTCTATAAATTCGTTGAGTATCAACTGCGGGATCAGGCATACGCAAAGGCATCCATTCATAATAAGCCTTGATGGCTTCTGCTTTTCTGTTGAACCAGTTTCCCTCTCCTGCATCGTGATTTCCTGCACCACCATACCAAGAGTTATTAGCGGTTTCATGATCATCCCAAATACAAATAAAAGGATATTGCTGATGCAAGCGCATGAGCGAATTATCCAAGCGATAATGCGACAAACGCATTCGATAATCACTCAGATTAATAATTTCATTAGAAGGCTGATAAGTACGGTCACTGCCATATTCTCCATCTCCATATTCATAATAATAATCGCCTAAATGCAAGATAGCAGAGACATCATTACGCTCTGTAATTCGATCATAAGCATTAAAGTAACCATGTGCATAAGAAGCACAAGAAACGACCGCAAATCGCAAACTATCGACATCTCCTATTGGCGCTGTCTTTGTCCGACCAATGACAGATAACAAACCATCTGCTTCAAATTCGTAATAATAAAAGGTATTCGGCATCAAACCTACAACATCTACTTTTACGGTGTAGTCAATGGCATTAGAAGTAGTCACAGTACCAGAATCAACGATATTAATCATTGCTGTATCTGTTGCCATCCGCCATTTAACAGATTCTACGGTATCAATAGTAGTTACCCTTGTCCATATAATAACAGCATCGCTAAGTGGGTCTCCTGAGGCTACCCCATGATAAAATGGTGCTAAGCTAGAACGTGCTCCTGAACGAGTTGCATTATGGTTGGGATGCTGTGCTTGCAAAAGCAGGCAAAATCCCAAAAACAAATAAATTGTTAGTACTGTTTTCATAAAAAATAGCTTGGTTTGTAAAAATAAACGATCATCAACTTTTTGGTTAGTTGGGGTGCAAGGTATTACAAGGTATCGCAAAGATACAACAATTTTGATAGAAAATCCAGTCTATTTTTGATAAACATTTGTAGAACGTAGATCGAAAAAATCAATCTATCGAGGTGAGTCTCTTATTTATTCATTACTTTACTCGGAGCGCTATTCGCTATAGAATAGGGTTTATAGATTTGTGGTATTAAATCCATCCTGTACAAAAAACTTCCAAATAATACTTTATCCTTCAAATTTTCCGAATTTTAAAAAATGATCCACCAAATCGGCCGTAACTTTTTCTTTATGAATCTTAGTATGTACGTAATTCAAGGCTACAAAATCCTTCATCAAAGGAGCCGCTAGTTTAGTCGCAGCAACTTCAACACGACCATCGTTTGGTTTCTTTAAAAAATAGCCTGTAATCAAACGATGATTTGTTCCTGCAATAATGCCAATATCTGGAACAGGATCATTCTGAGGCAAATCAATCGCAAGGGCATTGGAATGAAGCGCTTTTATTGGTTTTAAAATTTGTGCTGCCAAGGGTACTTTTAATCCTAGATCAGCTAGACGAGTTCCCTGATTTGGTGTTCCAATAAAAACACAACGTCCCAATTTAGGCACCTGATGTTTTGATAGATAATATCGAATAATTAACCCGCCCATGCTATGCCCAACAAAATGGATTTTGGTATAACTAGTCGTGTCAATCTCAAGCAGCTGCTTTTTGAAACTTGTATAAATCGTCTCTAAGCTTTGGAAACTTGTTGGCAAATTAACGGCATAAACCTCCTGTCCTAAATCACTCAAATAGGTTTTAAGAATTGCCATATCTTTATGATTTCGAAAAAACCCGTGAACTAATAAAACTAATATTTTGTTTTCTTTCATGACACTATTCTATAGTTAGGAAAATGCGGTAAGTAGATGGACAAAATTAGTAGCTTAAAAATTGGAGTATATTTTTTTTGCTAACGACTTGTAAAACGTAGCTTTAGCGGGCTAAAGCGAGGCTTTTCAAGGAAGATAGCGGACAAAAGATGCCCAATTTAATGTTAATTACTTTTGT
>CALDEP010000342.1 GCA_937942475.1 uncultured Aureispira sp. | reverse complement strand
CTTAAATTAGTGTGGAAATAATATGATTCAAGGTACTAAATTCTACTAGAATTAACAAAAAAGAGGTGGATCTTTAAATTATCAGCAGAGGACTGAAAAAGTAGTGTTCTAATGTTTTATTATTTGATGTTACGCAAGAACCTTTTTTTTTCAGTGAAGTTGTTTAGAATTAATAATTTTTAATAATATGTTCTGTACTTAGAAATCTATGCCTCATTTTACAAAGGGCATCGCCCTGACACGATTATTAAAAAAATAAAGAAAAAAAGATAAAAGGAGCATCGCTCCGACACCCTTTATCCGAAAAAATCATCTGAATATAAAATAATGAATACCTACGCTTCTTATCTTGATACGGTATGAATGGTGACGAAGCGATGCTTCTTATACGGTATGCTGGGCATTCTGTTTTCTATCAATGGGTCCGAAGCTAACGCTCCTATCCCAGTCAGGTTTTTCTCCAAACGCTGTTGGAGGTTTACAACCTTCAAACTCATTGGAGATTTACAGCCTCCAAGTTTCATTGGAGATTTACAACGAGATTCCTTGATTTATAATTCATATTTAATTATTACTTAATTCTAAATAACTCCAGTATTAAAACTCATCGTTACTTATTTAAGGACTGTTTTAATGTTGAATGCTGTAATGCTAAATTTTTAATGTTTGTTGTGCTATAAAGCCTTCAACATTAAAAATTCAGCCTTCAACATTAAGAACAAGTTTATAGATTAATTCTGATGTTTTATCAGCATAATTATTTTTTGCGTAACATGAGTTATTATAATAAAACAAGCCTATATTGTACGTAACTTATCTACTCAACCTAATTTTTAATGGATAAAATTTCCAAAAAAACTACTCAACATGGCAGAAAATAAATTCCTTACAGATATTGAAATTGCTCAAAAAAATGAAATGAGCCACATTAAGAATGTGGCAGAGAAATTAAATATTCAAGAAGAGGACTTAGAATATTACGGGAAGTACAAAGCAAAACTTCCTTTGTCTCTAATTGACGATGAAAAAGTGGCAAAAGGCAATTTGATTTTGGTGACAGCAATGACTCCAACACCTGCTGGTGAAGGGAAAACAACCACTTCTATTGGCTTGACAGAAGGCTTGAATAAAATTGGTAAAAAAACAACCGTTGTTTTAAGAGAACCTTCTCTAGGACCTGTTTTTGGAATCAAAGGCGGTGCTGCTGGTGGTGGATATGCACAAGTTGTTCCTATGGAAGACATTAATTTGCATTTTACAGGCGATTTTTCAGCAGTAGAAAAGGCAAATAATTTGTTGTCTGCTTTGATTGATAATAATATTCAAAGCAAAACGAGAAGCCTAGGAATTGACCCTAGAACCATTGTTTGGAAACGAGTTATGGATATGAACGATCGTGCCTTGCGCCAAATCACGATTGGTTTAGGCGGTACAGGAAATGGTATTCCTAGAGAGGATGGATTTAACATTACGCCTGCCTCAGAGGTGATGGCGATTCTTTGTATGGCAAAGGATATGGAAGATTTGAAAGAGAAGCTAGGAAATATTTTTATTGGATTTACATTGGATAGAAAGCCAATTTATGCCCGTGATTTAAAGGCGCAAGATGCGATGGCTATTTTGTTGAGAGATGCCATTAAACCGAATTTAGTACAAACTTTAGAAGAAAATCCTGCAATTATTCACGGTGGACCATTTGCCAATATCGCACAAGGAACCAATACAATTATTGCCACTAAAATGGGCTTGTCTTTGTCGGATTATGTCGTAACAGAAGCTGGTTTTGGAGCAGATTTAGGCGCAGAGAAATTTTTGAATATCAAATGTGTTGCAGGGGGATTAAAACCTAAAGCAGTGGTTTTAGTAGCTACCATTCGTGCCTTGAGACATCACGGTGGTGCGCCTAAAGAAGAATACAATACAGCAAGCCTAGAACGAGTTAAAGGTGGTTTTGAAAATCTTCAAAAGCATATTGAGAACTGTTGCAAGTTTGGCTTAAATCCTGTTGTTGCCATAAACGCATTTCCTAGCGATACCATAGAGGAAGTAGAATTTATTCAAGCTGCTTGCAAGGAAATGGGAGTGCAAGCAATTGTTGCCAATGGCTGGGCAGATGGTGGAAATGGAATGACTGATTTGGCTACTGCTGTGTCAGAAGAAATAGATTCTAATCGCAATGAATTTAAAGCTTTGTACGATTGGAACTTGCCTGTGAAAGAGAAAATTGAAACGATTGCAAAGGAGATTTATGGTGCAGATGGCGTCACTTATTCTAAGCAAGCAGAATTGGATTTGAGAAGAATTACTCGCCTTGGCTTAGAGCATTTGCCAATCTGTATGGCAAAAACACAAAAATCTTTTTCTGATAATGATAAATTACTGGGACGACCTACCGGCTTTACAGTGGATGTAAGGGAGTTTGAATATGCGGTAGGAGCAGGCTTTATTATTCCTATTTTGGGTAAAATGATGCGGATGCCAGGCTTGCCTGCGGTACCATCTTCAGAGGGAATGACGATTGATAATGATGGAAAAATATCGGGCTTGTCTTAAGTTTGAATCCACAATGCTGAATTTTTAATGTTAAATGCTTTACAAGATAGCTAACATTAAAAATTCAGCATTAAAAATTAGGAATAAGTTGATACACGAATTTTGGTGTTTTATCAACCGAATTAATTTGATAGGGAACATAAGTTCCTTACCTCCCTGCACAATATTTGTCATATTGTCTCAAAGCCAAAGGATGCCCTAAATCTGCTGCTTTTTGAAGATCGGCACAAGCCTTGTCGTGCAATAAAACTTGAAGATAAATTAAACCACGATAATAATAAGGGGCAGCAAAGGTAGGATTAAACTCAATCGCTTTGGTATAGCCTTCAATGGCTCCTTTTAAATCGTTTTCTTGTTGTTTTAGAAAAGCGAGCTTGACATAAATATCTGCATTTCCGCCATCCATTGCTAGAGTAGCTTGAAAGTCATTTTTGGCTTCTTCGTATTTGCTCAATTGAAAATAGGCTAAACCTCTGTGATAGATGTATTTAGATTTTTTAGGATTGAGTTCAATGGCTTTGGTATAATCGAGAATGGCGGCATCGTATTGCTTTACCTTTACCTTTGAAACAGCTCTGTAAAAATGTAGAATGGGCGTCAATTGCGGGAATTCATTGATTTCAAGCGCTTCGTCTAGTATTTCAATGCTTTTTTGATAACGTCCTCCATCAAAATGAACAATGGCTTCTTTCATCAATATTTCTGCATTCTTTTCTGGTTCAGGTGCAGGGAGTTGGGCAAAATACTTGTTATCACCTTGATGAACGGTATTCGTATCAGAGTTTGAGGTAGCAGTGCTGTCTTGGGCAAATAAAATACTATTGCCAATTAGTAATAAAAAAAGTCCTATTGACTTTAATGATCTCATAAGATACGAGTTTTGGTTTTGGTAAAATAAACGATCTTTTTGCCTTCAAATGTAAGATTCCTTTTCAAGAATTTGTTATTATAAATAAAGCAAAAAGCTAAAATAGATTCTAAAGTCTATTGAAAAATAGACATAAATTATCACTTGTCAGAATACAAAAGGTATACCGTGTATGAGCAAAAGCTTTAAAATGATTTTTTAGAAGTATTTTTTTTCCTGAAAATAAGGTTTTAAAAGCTATTGAAATAAACAAAAAATTTGGATAAGAAAGTTTATATTTGTACTCTGTTTTAAGAAATCTGTAACACTTTCCTTAAAGCAGCATTATAAGGTTGAAGCAGACAAATTTACTTCAATTTTAGCTTAGAAGTTATCAACTGTTTTTAATCTTATCTATTTACGCATCACATTACTTCGTGGAGAAATTATATCAGTTTGATTATCAGCAGGATAGCTTTAAAATGCTAAAAGTTTTAAGTTGCTGATAATCAAACTTATATAAAATGTTTTTTATGTTTTTTGGTAAAAAAACTAAAAATCCCACGAAGTATTATATCAAATACATGACCATAAACTGTAGAGGAACACTGTTGGATTTGTCGAGCCCTGTTGTCATGGGAATCCTAAATATCACGCCTGATTCGTTTTACGAAGGAAGTAGAATGAGGACGGAACATCAAGTACGGACGCAGGTTGAACAAATGTTGGAAGAAGGGGCACAAATTATAGACATTGGAGGTGCTTCTTCGAGACCAGGAGCAGATTTTGTTTCTGTAGAAGAAGAGTTAAATCGTGTTATTCCTATTATAAAGGTATTAAATAAGCATTATCCAGAAGCCTTATTATCCATTGATACCTATAGAGCAAAGGTGGCAAAAGAATCCATTGATTCGGGGATACATCTCATCAATGACATTTCTGCATCTAGTATGGATGAAGGGCTATTAGATGTTGTTGCTGCTGGAAAGGTACCTTATGTATTGATGCATATGAAAGGGACTCCGCAAGATATGCAAGAAGCCCCCCATTATGATTCTGTTGTCGTGGAGGTCTTCGATTTTTTAGTAAAAAAAATAGCCTTGTTAAAAAGCAAGGGCATTCAGGATGTTATTCTTGATCCTGGATTTGGATTTGGAAAAACAATAGCACATAATTATCAACTACTAAATCATTTATCTGTTTATAAGGCATTGGGAATGCCCATTTTGGCAGGATTGTCTAGGAAATCAATGATTTGGAAAGTATTAAAGAATACGCCTCAAGAAGCATTACATGGAACAACAGCCTTGCATGTGATTGCTTTGCAAAATGGAGCGAATATATTGCGTGTACATGATGTTCGTCCAGCAGTAGAGGCCATTCAGTTGATGAACGTTTTAGAAGATAATAAATAAAGCTGCTTTGTGGTTTTTTTGTAATGAATTGAACCTGATTTATAGTGTTATAACAAAGGAAATGACGAAGAAGTAGCTAAGTATAGAAGTTTTAAAATATGGAAAATAAAAATACAGGTAAGCGTGTCTTAGGGATTCAATTACCGACCGACCCTCGATGGGTGAATATGGCAGAAATGAGCCTGCAAGATATTTTGACCGATCATGCTTATTGTGAGCAGAAAGCAACGACTAGTTGTATTACCTTGATTCAGAGGTATTCAGATAAGGAGTTGTTGGTTGAGAAAGTGAGTCCTATTGTCTCTGAAGAGTGGAGCCATTTTAGGTTGGTTCTAAAAGAACTTGAAAAAAGAGGTCTAAAACTAGGGCGTCAAAGAAAGGATGAATATGTAAATGGTTTGTTACAATTTATTAGAAAAGGCGTCTCACCAGAGGAGCTTTTTTTAGATCGCATCCTTATTTGTGCTATGATTGAGGCTCGAAGTTGTGAGCGTTTTAGATTATTGTCTTTGCATATAAAGGAAGAAGCACTGCGGAATTTTTACCACAAATTTATGGTTTCAGAAGCAGGGCATTATCGTTTGTTTTTGGATTTAGCAGAACATTATTTAGGCAAAGAACTCACAGAAGAGCGTTGGAAAGCTTGGCTGGCTTTTGAAGCCAACTTAGTACAAGGATTAAAGCCTAGAGCTGATAGAATGCATTGAATTATAAATAGTTAAGGTTGCCTTACAACTATTTGAGAAAGTTATTGTCATTACTGTGAGCCCTTGGAATATGCAAGAAGACACCCCCAGCTAATTTTGTTGAGCTTTTTTTAGTACAAAGGCTTGATTTTAATTTAGTTGTCATTTTTTCGTTACCGCAAAACATCAAATTATGAAACAATTTTTTAACCTACTTATTTTTATTCTTTTAGGAAATACGGCCTTAGGACAATGTAGTGATGCCTTCTCTAAGAATATTAAGCATGGGGATATGCATAGTCTAATGACTAATTCTCATATTTTAGTAGCTCGAACAGATTTTGATTATAGTATAAAATTCGAAAATTCTGAAGAAGGAATTACAGCGATTATAACTACAACAGGACACAATTCTACTTTAATTAAGCCTTTGGAAAAAGACGATAAACTGATGTTTATTTCGTCTACTGGGGTCAAACGTCCTTATGACTTTATTTACGATAGTGAAAAGAAGACGATTCGAAATAGAGCGGCTTATGTAAATACACTTCAATTGGATATGAAAGCCCTAGAGTGGATTTCAGAAAATACGATCTCACAAATACGATTGGTCAACATGGTTGAAATGAAGATGTATCCTTATTCTCTAGATGGATCTCGTCAAATACAACTGAAACAGGCTGTCAACTGCTTTTTGGGTGAATTAGATCCCTCGAAAGTGAAAGATAGAAATGTGCAGGCAAGTATGGAAAATATTGCTGATAACAATAAAAAAGAAGGAGGAAATACCGCAGCAGGTGCCATTGCTAGAACGTCTGGTTCTCCATGTGACCAGTTGACAGATAGTGAAGAAAAAGAGCTAAAAAGAGAATTGGCTTTGCGTAAGGATGCTTTGAAGAATGAAATAGCAGAAATTAAAGCACAAAATGATAAAATTAAAGCTCGTCTAGCTAAAGATATTGGACTTTCTAAAGAAAATGCGGCTAAGACACAAGCTGAAATAGCACAACAGGTATTGGATTCAAGAAAGAAAGCTAATATTGAAATTGAGAAAGCAAGGGAAGAAGTCGCTATAGCGATTACAGAAGCTCAAAAAACAGCTAAAACAATTGTTGAAAAGGCTCAATTGGGGGCGCTCCAAACAAAAGAGAAAGCGAATAAGAAAATTCAAGAAATACAAGCAGAAGAAGCGACTAAGGTAGCTGATGCTCGTAAAGTAGCTTCGGAAAAAATAGCGGAAGCGAATAAACAATATAAAGTTGCAAAGGAACAGTACACAGTTGAAATACAAACGATTAAGGAGACGGTTGAGGGGGAGTTAAAAGAGATTCAGGAAGAGGTGGCGCAGAAAATAGCCATGGCTAGAAAAAAGGGCGAGGAAGAAAGAAATTTGACCGCAAAAGATGTTTCCAATGCGAAACAATCTGCTGCTGCTGAAATTCAGTCTGTTCGAGAAAAGGTAGCGCTTGATATTGGAGCGGCTAAGAAAAAAGCAGTGGAAGAAAAACAAAAGGCACAGTTAGATGTAGCTGAATCAAAGCGAAAAGCTTCGGAAGAAGTGGCTAAGATAAAAGAAAATGCAGCAGCTTCTGTTGCTGAAACCTTAGATAAAGCAGCGACAGAGCGTGAAAAAATCGCTAAGCAAATTGAAACAGAGCGAGGATTGGCAGCAGAAGAAATTGCACGAATCAAATCTAGTGTAATTGATGCTAAGAAGAATGCGTCGAATGAGAATACTAAAACAGCAGAAGAAATTGCAGTCGCAAAAGAAAAGGCAGCCGCAGAAATTGCGAAAGCTAAAGAATTGACTTCTGAAGCGGTGATTAAATCTCGTGAAGAGGCGGAAGTTAAGAAAAAAGAAATTGCTCAAGATGTTGTCGCTGCAAAAGAAAAAGCTGCTACAGAAATTGCTAGAATTGCGGAAGAGGTGAGAAAGAAAATAGAAGCCGCCAAAGCAAGTGAAGCAAAAGTTAAAGAAGAAGCGGCTCAGGATGTTGTAGATGCTAGAACCAAGGCAGCTGCTGAAATTCAAAAAGCGAAAGATGAAGCTATTTCTAAAATTGAGTCAGCTAATTTAGACGCCAAAGACGCTAAGATAAAATATGTAGAAGATGTCAAAACTTCTCAAGAGGTAGCTTCTAAGCGTATGAAGGAAATTCAAGAAGAAACAACAAGACAGATTAAATCTGCAAAAGAAAATGCGGCTAAACTTAAAACAGCTACTGTTGAAGATATTGCAGAAGCAAAAGCAGCAGCAGCAGCAGAAATGTTAGCGACACAAGAAGCTACTTTAAATAATATTGCTAAACTAAAAGAAAGAGAGGCAAGTACCAAGCAGGAAACGTTTGAATCGATTGCTAAAATGCAACAAGATGCAGCCGAGGAACGTGCAAAAATTAAAGAAAACTTGGCGAATGGAGTTGCTTCTGATAAAGAAAAAGCAGCCCTTGAGCGTCAAAAAGCAGTGAATGAAATTGCTGCAACTAGAGAAAAAGCAGCCATGGAAATTGCCAAATCTAGATCTACAGCTGCTTCTGCAATTGAAGAAATTAGAGCCAATACAGTTGCTGCCGAAAAGGAAGAAACACTACGTTTGTTAAAAACCAGAGAAGAAGTGGCAGAACAAATTGCCTTGACAAAGGAAAAAGGTGCTATGGAAGTTGCTGACGCAAAGGTTGCGGCAGAAGATAAGAAGATTAGCATTAAAAAGGAATTGGATGAAACGGTAGCTAAAGCTCAAAAAGATATATTAACGGCCAAAGAGAAGGCGGCTAATGAAGTTGCTGCAACGAAGGAAAAAGCAGCCACAGAAATTGAAGATTCTAAAGCCAAAGCAACGGCTGAAATTGAACGCATTCAAAAAGAGAATCTAGAAGCTAAAACTAAGTTGGATGCAAATCTGAAAACGGCACAAGAAGCAAATGCAAATGCAGTCGCTGCGTCTAAAGAAAAAGCTGCTGCAGAAATTGCTAAAACGAATGAAGCTGCCGCCGCGGAAATTGCTAAAAGTAAAGCAAAAGTCAAAGAGGAGCAAGATAAAGCAACCGCTGCTGTTGCCGCAGCCAAGGAAAAATCTACTGCTGAAATTGCAAGCTTTGATGCAACCATAAAAACGAAGAAAGAAGAAATTGAGGCACAAGAAAAAACACTTGAAATTTTGATAAAACGTGTTGAAGAAATGCGTGAAGAAGTAAAAAAAGGGGTTAAAAATAAATAGAAGCGTTTAGAAATAAGTTTTATTTTGAAGCACTTTAATAGAAGGCTATCTGACAATTTTGTTGGATAGCCTTTTTTTTTGCCAATATTTATTTAAGTGTAGTGCCACTATTTTTTTTATAAGTCGTTTGATACAGGAGGAGTCTTCAGAAATGGTATTTATTTAGCATTAATTACTTATTTATTAGATGTATATGATAATTAAAAATGGAATAATACTTTTAAAATACAGGTAACAATATCACTATAAACGGCATAGAATGTATAGACTGATTTGAGCGAAAATGCTTGTCCTAATATAAAAGCTCTATTTCCTCTATGCATATTATAAAGATTGGCTAGATGGCTTTATTGCGTTTTCCCTTAGGAGCATCTCTAGAATTTAGGCGGATTAGAAACTAAAACAAATTTTAAATTTGTACTCCTTTTGGAGATTTTGATTACACAAAAATTAGTTTTTTTTTAGCAGAATTCTGTTCTTAAACAATTTCTACCAGTAACTATTTTTTAACCCTATTGTAACTGTAAGTTCCACAGATACAATGAAACTCAAAGTCATGATGAAAAAGAGATTCCCCCTTGTTATCTTATCTTTTTTGTTTTTAATTACTCCTTTTATCTCATCTGCTCAAGAAGATTTTGATTGGCAAGGTCGCTGGGAAGTGCTTGTTAATGAAAAAACATTCTGTAATATTCATATTGTAATGGATTTAATAGATGGTCAAGCAAAACCAACGGCTATTCTAGAAGGTTTGGTAAA
This sequence comes from uncultured Aureispira sp., assembly GCA_937942475.1. Taxonomy (GTDB): domain Bacteria; phylum Bacteroidota; class Bacteroidia; order Chitinophagales; family Saprospiraceae; genus Aureispira. The sequence continues at coordinate 6,974 of CALDEP010000342.1, read as the reverse complement.
TGACAAACCATTCCGTGTTACTTGTGATGTAACCGAAATTCCACAACGGAATTCTATCGTACTATATGAGGCAGCAGCAGTTAATGGAACTAAACAGTATGAAAAAACAGAACCTTTGGCTGTTTTGACGATGAATATCATAGAGAACGAGTACACGGTTAGCTCTGTTTGGATGCAATTAGATCTTACAAAAGGCGCAAAAAATAAAAACTGTGCGGTACGGAAAATTCCAAACCCTCGTTATCGAGGTCTTTATACCTTTACGCAAGATGGTATAAAAACAGCCTTAACCATTAATAAAATTAAAAGAACAGGGTTTCAAGCAAAGGTAGAAACAGAGACCAGTAGTGTTGATTGTAATTGTGAACTTCAAGCAAGGCATTTAGCCGTCTGTTATCCAAATGATGAAAAAGGTGCTTTTTACCTAGATTTTAATGAAGATGGAGTAAAGTTGGTTGATAATTACGATGAAAATATTTACAACTCAGAATATATACGTGGCGAAAATCGAACTTATTTAGTTTTAAATACAACTTTAAAAAAGTAATATATCCTTTGGTTTTATTATTAATGCCAGCCTTTTTAGGTTGGCATTTTTTTTTGTGTATAAGTGTAATGCCTTGATTGTTTAGCTACCTATAGCTTGTTAATTAAAAGAATGATACGTTAGAGATGAGTTTTATAAGGGTTTGTTGGGTAATGAAACTCAACTAATGTTTGTCTGATAAATTATTTAAGTAGCTTTTAGTTAACTGGTTGTTTATGAGTGGATTATTAGTAAAAATGTGCAAAATAGGATCACAATGGCAAAAATGAGCGCTTACAATGGCAAAAATAATCTATTCTTTGGCAAAAAAATGACAATAGATGGCTAGAATTTCCCATTGCATTAAAATTAAAAGCCGCAACTTTGTGTCAACATAAATGCGAATCTAAAATTGGTCTTACTATAACATAATTATGAAAACAGTCTATTTTATCTTAATCTTTTTAATATTACCACTATGTCACTATGGGCAAGCTTTTTTAGATGTAGAAGGAACCTGGCAAGTAAAAGTCGATGAGACTTCTTTTTGTAATATTATTATGATGGAAGATGAATGGAATGGCAAACCTTTAGTTGTATTGGAAGGCTTGTTGAATGATCAGCCCTTTAAAATACGCTGTAGAGCAGAAAAAATTCGTCAACGTCAAGCCATTGCTTTGTATGAATTGGCAGACGAAAATGGAAAAAAAAGTTATGCATCTGACCGACCTCTTATTTGTTTTGTAATGCAAACAGGCGGAAGTATTGCTCCTTTGTGGTGTCAAATCAATATGAGCAAAAAAGAAAGTAATACGGCAAAAAAGAAAACCACTAAAGCTAAGAAAATAATAATTCCAAATTATAAAGAACAATATCGATTTGTTCCTTTTGAAGCGACTACCGCTTTATTAATGAATTAAAAATCGGAAAGATAAATGATGTTTTACTTATTCATTGAGTAGCATCCACGAAGAATGAAGTGTAGTGTAAATTTAGTTTTGTGATAAATGTCAACTCTCCTGAGTTGGCATTTTTTTATGCAATAATTTGTTATTTCCATCAACAACAAAAAATGTTTTAGACTGTTTTATCTTAATAACTCATTTACGCAAGAACTCTCTCATGAGCCTGCGAATAACCTTTTTTTAGTACAAAAACTCATCGTTACTTATTGAAGGACTGTTTTAATGCTTAATTTTTAATGTTTGTTGTGCTCTAAAGCATTCAACATTAAAAATTCAGCATTCAACATTAAGAACAAGTTTATAGATTAATTCTGATATTTTATCAGCATAATTATCTTTTTGCGTAACATGAGTTAATAAATAGTTGTATATTTTTGCCACATTACTAATATTATGACAAAAGACGATTACAATAAAATAGCACCCACTATTCCTCTAGAGCCAGGAGTTTATCGTTTTATAAACAAGGACGATGTTATTCTCTATATAGGAAAAGCCAAACACCTCAAAAAAAGAGTTGCCTCTTATTTTGGGAACCGCAAAGATATGCGTAATAAGACCCGTATAATGGTGCGTAATTCGGTCCGAATTGAGTATACGATTGTCGATACAGAACAAGATGCTTTGTTATTGGAGGCTACTCTAATTCAGAAACATCAGCCTCGTTATAATGTAATGCTTAAATCAGGAAAACCTTATCCTTATATTTGCATTAAAAAAGAACGCTTTCCAAGAGTATTTATCACTCGACAGGTCAATAAAGATGGGTCTAAATACTTTGGACCTTATGTCTCTAGGCATCGTATGAATACGATTGTTGAATTGATTAAGAATTTGTTTCAACTGCGGACTTGTCATCTGAACTTATCGGAAAAGAACATTATCGCTCAAAAGTTCAAACCTTGTTTGGAGTTCCATATCAAAAACTGTCTGGCTCCTTGCGTTGGATTGGAAGAAGAGCAAGCCTATGATGCAAAAATAGACCAGGTAGCGAATATGCTGAAAGGACATTTTGCGTCTGTAAAACGCTACCTGAAAGATGAAATGCAGAAACATGCAGAGAATATGCAGTTTGAGCGTGCCCAAGAAATAAAGGTGCAGTATGATGCCTTAGATAATTATCAAGGAAAATCAACGGTGGTAAATCCTAGTATTAAGGATGTGGATGTCTTTAGTTTGGAGCAAGATGATGATATTGCTTATTTTAATTACCTCAAAGTGGTTGATGGTGCGATTATCAATACGTTTACGATGGAACTGGATAAAAATCTAGATGACGACCAAAGAGATTTATTGGTCTTTGTGATACAAACGCTAAGAGAAAAATATCAAAGCATTGCTCCAGAGGTAATCGTTCCTATTGAGATTCCTGATGTGTGGGAGGGAACGACCATTACGATACCTAAAATAGGAGATAAGAAGAAGTTACTAGACCTTTCAGAAAAAAACCTAACCTACTACGTTTTACAAAAACGCAAACAAGCGATCTCTAGAGCCAACAAACAATCGACCTCCGAAAAGGTCATGGAGATTATGAAAAAAGATCTTCAAATGTCGGTGCTGCCTTTGCATATAGAGTGTTTTGATAATTCCAATCTTCAAGGAACCCATCCTGTTGCAGCAATGGTTTGTTTTAGACATGGAAAGCCTTCTAAGCGAGATTATAGGCATTATCACATCAAAACAGTAGAAGGACCAGATGATTTTGCTTCTATGGAAGAGATTGTATATAGAAGGTACAAGCGACTCTTAGAGAGTAATAAAACCTTGCCACAGTTAATTATCATAGATGGCGGAAAAGGGCAATTAAGTGCTGCTGTAAAAAGCTTAAAGGCGCTAAGTATTTACAAACGAGTAACGATTATTGGTATTGCCAAACGCTTAGAGGAGATTTATTTTCCCGAAGATAGTGTGCCTTTATTATTAAGCAAAAAATCACCAACGCTTAAAATTATCCAACAAGCTAGAAATGAAGCGCATCGTTTTGCCATCGAGTTTCACCGTTTGATTCGCTCCAAGAAATATGTTTCTACTCAATTGACAGAAATCCAAGGTATTGGTAAGAAAACGGCTGAAAAGCTCCTACAAGAATTTGCCTCTGTTGAAAAAATGAAAGCTGCCACCCAAGAAGAGTTAGAAAATGTTGTAGGAAAAGCCGCCACGAAGAAGGTTTTTGCACATTATGATTTGCCTTATCAAGAAGCTGAAAAAAAAGGCAAGAAAGGCAAGACGGAACCTAATCAAAATCCATTGGAGACCGACGAAAAAAAATCCGAAAAAGAAGTGTAAATTAATTCTTAACGCCTCTATAATAATAATGCGTATAGTCTGCAATAGAATAATCTTCATCTATCCACTCAATAGATAAGGTATCTGTATTCCAATAGGCATACTTTTCTTTTAGAATAGAACCGTTCGCTTCATATCTTTTATCCTTCAAATAGGTGTTGTACATTGGTATTATAACACGCTCGCCGTCTACCGAAAATTGAAACTCATTATTATTTCTCTTTGTAATTTCTACGGGCAAAGTTGCTACATATTGAGTGTCCAAAAACACTCCTGTCATAGGAGAAGATATTTTCTTGTAAATAGATAAGTTGTAACTAATTGTCTGACTGGTAGAGTTTTGAAAAGAAACTTTATCTGAATTTACAAACTGTTTTGCCTCATCTCGAATGCCATAAACAGTGTCTGCATAAGGGGAGGATATTCTATTGTAGAGACGTATAGAATCATAGTTGTTGTGATATTCTAAGACCCAATCATCTAGTTTAAATAAAGTTTGAGAAACAGAATCTATGGGGATACTTAGAGCAATAGAGATACTATTCGATATTTTAATGCTGTTGTTTTGGACAGAAAGGATCGCAAATTGGTCAAAATGTTGATTGATATAACTGGTAATGCCTCCATTGATGTAATGCTCTTTGATTCTTTGAGTATAAAATGTTCCTTCAAAATGAGCGTAATCGACAGGAGGAGTGCTCGTAGTACCAGTAGGATTAACAACAGGGGCTTTTTTACAACTGAAAAAGAAAAGGAGTGTAATCGTAGCGATAAAAAATAGGGCGTTTATATTGTTTGTCATAATAATTGTCTGAGTAGTCAAGAAACCGAAGATGATAAATTCTATAGACAAAAAAAAAGATACCTAACACCCCTCAGGTGAATTATCGGTATCTTTATATTTTATGGTGCGTTAGCAACGATCCGTTTTGTACTGTTTCTATTAATAACGCTTTTCCAAAAAGGTTACACTATTAATGCGAGTGATTTTGATTGGTAACCCTTTCTGATTATAAATATAGGAGGCTTATTAGAATAAAACAAAAACAAAAAAACGCATTTATCAGATAAATGACCTTGCTTTTTTGTTGTAAAGTGTTGTTGTTTAGTGGCTTGTGTGTTTATTTCTCCCAAAAAAAAGACTTGTTTTTTTGAAAAAAATAGTAAACATTATTATTGACTAATAATCAAACCATCTTTGAGGCGAATGGTTCGTTTTGTTTTTGCAGCAATGTCTTCTTCATGCGTTACCAACAACAAGGTCTTTCCTTCGTCATTAAACGTCTTGAACAAATCCATGACACCATAAGACGTCGTGGTGTCCAAAGCTCCTGTAGGTTCATCGGCTAAGATGATCTTGGGCTCAGAAATCAAGGCACGAGCAATAGCAACCCGTTGTTTTTGTCCTCCAGACATTTCGCTAGGGTGGTGGTCTGCCCAATCTTTTAAGCCCACTTTGTCTAAAAATTCAATTGCTCTTTTGTGGCGTTCTTTTCTTGGTACTTGTTGATAATAAAGTGGTAAAGCAACATTTTCAGCAGCCGTTTTGAAAGGCAATAGATTAAAGGATTGAAAAACAAAGCCAATCAATTGATTTCGATATAAGGCAGCTTGTTTTTGAGAAAGATTTTTAATCAGCGTGCCATCCAAATGATATTCACCAATGGTGTAATCATCCAAAATACCCATGATGTTTAATAAAGTCGATTTGCCAGAGCCAGAGGAGCCCATAATGGAAACAAATTCTCCTTGACCAATAAACAAATCAATTCCTTTTAGTACCTCAATAGAGTTTTTCCCAATGGTGTACGACTTACGGATATTTTTTAATGAAAGCATTCGATAAAATTACAAATGAATTAGATAGATGGTTTTGTTTAAATAAGGTGTAAATATACTATACGCAATTTGAAATTCGCAATTCAATGGACAGAATAAGTATTTATGGAGGGTTAAAGAAATCTTATGAAGGCTGTTGCTGCTTTGATATTTGCCGCTTTCCTTTTAAGAAAAAATAGCTTAGAATAGAACAAAAAAAATCCATTAAAAATTAAGTAATAAATACTTAAATCTTAATGGATTTAATATTTTCTGTTAGAAAGAGAAAGAAACTATTCTGCTAATTTTGCAATTTGCTCTTCTAATTCTTCTTCGTCACCAGGCTTGTAACCTGTATGTACGTATACAATGTTTCCTTTTTCGTCTAATAATAAGGTATGAGGACAAGAGTTGAATCCTAAAGCTTGGTAAGCACTGTTATCAGGATTACAAAGAATATCATATTCCCAACCTTTTGTGTCAACAACACCTTTTACTTTAGGTTTTGTACGAGAGTTGTCCATGCTTACGGCAATAAACACAATGTCATAATCATCTTGCCAAGCCTCTAAATAATCGTTGTTGATGTTATCTAATTCTTCTTTACAAGGCTTACACCATGTTGCCCAGAAATTCACTACTGTGATTTTTCCTTTTTCTGCAACGTAATCTTTCAATTTAACCTTTTGACCACTGATCGTCTCCATCGTTAGAGAAGATGGTAAGCTTTTTTGAGCAAAGGTAGAAGTAGAAGCAACTAATAATAAAACCAAACTAGCTAGTAAGAATTTTGAAAATTTCATAGTATAAATATTATTTATAGTAAGAGTTGTTTATAAATGAATGACAATTGCTCTTAATTCAATTGCTGTGCCAAGTTAATAAATAAAATTAAATTCTTTATTCTTTACTTATTAAAGAATGAAAATATCTTCATATTTTGAATTGCACAAGTTTTATTTTTAAGTACACGATTTTTAAAAAAGCATGATTCCTTATTACTATTTTTGTAGAAGCGGTAGAAAATCCCTTAACTTGTGCCCCAAATACAAGAACAAATAGCTGATACAACTTTTTTAATTTAAAAATTATTACCTTATTAAAGCAAGGTATCAGAAGGCACCTTCATAAAACCTACGATCCGTTTTAGTAGAAGTGTTGCTAATAGACTTAATAATAAATAACAATAACCTATAAGTAGATGGACAAAAGTAATTAACATTAAATTGGGCATCTTTTGTCCGCTATCTTCCTTGAAAAGCCTCGCTTTAGCCCGCTAAAGCTACGTTTTACAAGTCGATAGCAAAAAAAATATACTCCAATTTTTAAGCTACTAATTTTGTCCATCTACTTAACCATGAAAGATAAAAGTTTAT
>CALDEP010000341.1 GCA_937942475.1 uncultured Aureispira sp. | reverse complement strand
AGACTTATTAGGAGGTCATTTAGATGCTTTAGTAACTGCTCCTATCAATAAAAAAGCCATGCAATTAAGTGGCTTTGAATATCCTGGGCATACAGAGTATTTGACTTATAAATCTCAGGCAAAAGAAAATCTAATGTTGATGGTCAACGAAGATTTAAGAATTGGTTTAGTGACCAATCATCTTCCTGTTAGCCAAGTCGCTTCTACCATTACAACAGAGTTGGTGCTCAAAAAAATTGAGCTGATGAACAATAGTCTAAAAATGGACTTTGGCATTGACAAACCTGCTATTGCTGTCTTGGGCTTAAATCCTCATGCAGGAGATGGTGGCGTTTTAGGATCAGAAGAAATTGATATTATTCTTCCTGCCATTGAAGCAGCAAAGAAAAAAGGCATTTTAGCCATTGGACCTTATGCGGCAGATGGGCTTTTTGGTTCTGGTAATTTTGCCAACTTTGATGGAATCTTAGCAATGTATCACGATCAAGGTTTGGTTCCTTTCAAGGCACTTTCTTTTGGTTCTGGTGTTAACTTTACTGCTGGATTGCCGATCATTCGTACCTCTCCAGATCATGGAACTGGTTTTGATATTGCAGGAAAAAATACAGCAGATTTTAGTTCTTTCAGACAGGCGCTTTATTTAGCACTTGATGCTGCCAAGCAACGTGCGGAGTATCTAGAAATGACAGGAAATCCATTAAGACCAGTTGTTGTTAATGAAATCGACAGTTCACCTGATGATATTGTTGATAATGATGGTGTTGCTCCTGAAGATCAAAAGCGAGCTAATAAAAGTCGTGGTAGAAAAGAAAGAGAGCAAAAACCTAGAAAGGAAAGGGAACAAAAACCTAGAAGCGAGCGAGAACAACGAGAGACGCCAACAGCTAAAAAGGAAGCACCAGCCAATGATGTTACTTCAAAAAATGAAGCAACAGCAAAGAAAGAGCCTGCAAAACTTACCGTGGAGGAACGTTTAGCTTTAGCTGCTGAAAAGAAACAAAAAACAACACAGCAAGAAGAAGTTGTCGTTCAAGAAACGCTTACTGAAACAAGCCTTGAAGAATCTGTTGAAACAACGACTGAAACAGTAATTGAAGCAACCGTCGAAACAAGCATTGAAACAACTATTGAAACATCTGTTGATGAAGAAGTTGTTGTTGAGGAAAAAGTTGTTCTTGAAGAAGAAGCATCCATTACTCCAGCAGAAGTTACCGAACAACCAATAGAAGAAACGGCTTCTGTTTTGGAAAGTAACATTATAGAAACCATGGAACCGATTGCTTCCTTAACAGAAGATCAAGAAGAAACAACGGAAGACGCTCCTAAAAAAGAAGCTATTAATCAAGAGGAAGAGGAATAAGTTAGCGCTTACTTTTGATCGCTTACGTAGACACATAAAAAAAACAAGTTATCTGAATGTCAGATAACTTGTTTTTTATTTGATAGTGTATTAAGGCTATATTTAAAAGCCTAAAACGTCAGGACATTTCGAATGTCTTCTTCTGTTTTTACAATTCCTACAGAACGCATTTGAAAACTCACGCTTTCTCCTTTTGGAGCGCTATCATTAGCCACTAACAATTCATTTTGTTCTGTTAAGGCCCATATTTTATTTTCTGCGGTAGCTTCGTATTTTAGTTCTGCTGTACTTTTATTGGCGGTGTTAGGAGCAAAATAATACAGTTGCTTGTCTTTATTGGTCACAAACAATTTATTAACTGCAATTGCTGCCCCATTTTCATCTACAAAATTAGCATTTACTTTTAAGGCATTTTCAAACTCGATTTCTTTGCCACAATTCCAAAGACCAAATCGGTTGATTTTGAATCTGTTGACGATTTCTTTCCAGTCACCATTATCCGCAATTGCTTCCTGTTCTCTCATATCTTGTACTTCTACCAAAACATCTGCCTCCCATTGCTCCATGCGAATATTGTACTCTTCTAGTTGCTCTAGGTAGACTTTATTGGCTCTATCGGTATTTTCAATAGCTGGGTAAACTTCAAATGTTCTGACAATATTTCCTTCATTTGTTTCATAAATCAATTCCATATTGTATTTATCATCCCCAAGTCCTGTTAATTCCATAGAATTCCACAAGGTATCAAAGATTCCTTCTGACATTTGATCTGCCGAAGCCATCAATTGTACTTTTTGGTTATAAGCCGCTAATTCTGGAAATTCTTCTATATTAATATCAAAATCAAACACTTGCATATTCTCACCCACGCCAGGTTTAATGGGCTGCTTAGGTTGGCTTCTTGCTAAAGTTCTTTTAGCTTCTTGTATTAACTCTTCCGTTGTTTTAGAAGCTGCAAGCGTATTGCTAGCATTGTTTCCATTGTTTCCAGCACTTGTTCCATTGATAGTAGAAGCAGCAAGTACTTCAACATTATCAGCTGCACTATATTCCCAAGTATCTTCTTGCTTTCCGTAAACATAAACTTTCAAATCACTTGTTGGAATATTTGCAGCAACTTTACCCTGTAATTCAACTTCCAAGGTCTTGTCCATACTCAAATAAACTGCTTTACCGTCTTGAAAACCTTGAATTTCCATCATCCCTACCGATTGTAAGTTCTGATGTTTGTCTATTTCTTTTGGCACACCTGCCAAAAACATATCTACATGATCGTTAAACTCTCGATATTGAATGTCTACCTTTCCTTTCACAGGCTTTCCTGTTTCATCTACAAAAGCAGAAGCAGGAACGATGATTTTAGAGCCAGATTCGTAATTAAGCGTTTCTCCCTTTTCTGCTTCCGTTACCACCAAATTGGCATAAGGCTTCTGAATACTTGGCATGGGCGCTTGTAAGGCATACACTTCATTGATCTGATCTGTTGGAACAATAAAATTCCCATTAGACATAGACTGACGAATCATGAACACCAACAAGACAGAAGCGGCAACTGCCATTAAAGCTCCTGTTCCATATTTGAATATTGGTGATAATTTCTTCTCCTCATTAATAGAACGAACTGGCGTACTGTCTGCGGTTTCACCATTCGGTGGAATCTCCGCTTCTTGAAACTTAGCAAACAAGGCATCAAAATCTTGATGTTTGCTAATTTGCTCAGAACTTAGTTCTGGGGGATTAGTTTTGATATTGTAGTTGTCTTTCATTTCTTTTTACTTTAAAACAATTGAATTAGATAAGTGATTTTGTTCTAAACCACCTCTTAATCCGATCGTTTTTGTTTCACAAACCGTTTTTTCATTTTCTGTAACAGTCTGTAAATTTTTACTTTTGCATTATTCTCTGTAATATCTAAAATATCTGCTACTTCTTTAAAAGGTCTTTTCTCAAAAAAGCGAAGCTCTAACAGTTCCACTTCATCGGGTTTTAAGTCCTGAATAACACTTTTGAGTAAGCTCATATTGATGTCTAAATCCTCTTTATCTTCGTACTCATCTTCAATATTCTGCGCTGTCCGCTCCTCTAGAGCAACAACTCGATTCTTGTTTTGCTTTCTAAAGTGTTGTGCAATTTCATTACTAGCAATTCTAAACAACCATGCAGAAAAGGGAACGCCTTTAAAAACATACTTATCTATTTTTTGCATGGCCTTGAGAAACACTTGCGAGGTCAAATCTGCAGCAAGTACTTCATCAATGGTACGTTTGTATACAAACCTAAAAATAGGTTCGTAATAGCGTTTGTACAAAACCCTAAACTTAGCAGGGTTCTGCTGTGCTGCCTGCACTTCGAGCCATTCATCCTCCATGGCTTGTTGTGTGACGGTATACTTGGATGTTGACATATATAGTATTGTAATTAATCTTTCAATGTGGAAAAAGTAGCTTCATACTTAGCTCTCCTTCTGTCTGCCATCTAAGGTAATAAAAAAATGAGCGCCATCAAACCTCCTATTCGGTAAAGTACGTATACTCCAAAATTGTTTGAACACCATCTTCCTCTGTAATATGCATTTCCAATAAACCATCACTATTATATGTAAAATACTCTAGTTTATAAATATCAGGTCTTGGTGGTAACGAAGCCACTTTTGCGCTTCTCTCTCCCCCCTCTGAAGACGCTTCCAACGTTCTTGGAGAAGTCTTCAACTTAGAGGCATTTTTTTTCTTTCGCTTCTTTTTCTTTTTCTCAACGACGCCTTCTTCCTCTTGAAGGATATTAGAACTTATGCTTGATTCTCGCATCACCCAATGAATTTTTTGCGTCAGTTGATTATTACTATATTTATAATCAATGGTAAAAAGAATCTTACCCGAAGAATTGCGCATTTGTGTAATCACAGCTTGCCCCGCCTCATCTAAAAACGTTTTTTTATCCTTCGTATTTTCATACATGTTCTTGTAAACACGACGGGCAAAAGTACTATCCGTGTACTCTGTTACCGTTAATAAATTTTCTTTATCCTGCAAGCCAACCAAACTATCCATCTGAGGAGAATATCCTACCGCAGTTGTTTTTTGGCGTACGACTCGATTCAAACTATCAAACTCAAACTGATCTAACAAACGAACCCCTTTATTGGGATAGCCATACATTTTTACTCGTTGAAAAGGCGTTCCATCGTGCTCATACTTATAAACATAAGTGAAATTCAAGCTTGATTTTTGCAAAGAATCATAATTTAGCTTTTCAACAGCTGATACCAAGTTTTCTTTATAAAAAAACTCCATGCTCCAGTTCTTAAACCCTGTTGGCAAATAGCTAGAAACCAAACTCATTTTTCCATCTATAAACTCATAGCGTTGATACTGATGCGAATATTGAATCGGATTTGTCCACATTTCACCAGAGCGATCCTCTGCTCCTTTTTGATAAGTACCTTTCCAGATCGAACATTTATTGTTCCCTAATTCTGCCGCCTTTGTCAAATTAAAAGGCACACTAGGATAAACGTCTGGATAAAGTGCCGCCTGAGCTTGAATGGCATTTGCATTCAACACGATCTGGAGAACTAAAACCCATTTAATAATCTCTTGTATAGTCTTCTTCATAGGTTCTATCTTTTACAATTACTACTTGTTGATACATTTTATACTCCATTGGCTTTCCTGATTTGTCGATGGCAGGATTCCATTTTGATGCTTTTAATTTCCTCAAAACTACATCTTTTAGACGTAAATCATTTGATTTCAGAACCCGAACCTTACTAACCCAACCATATTGATTGACAGAATACTCTAGCGCAACAAATTTCCAGTTTTTTAAGTCCATCTCTTCTTTATAAACTTGAATATCCATTAAGCCAAAATCTCCTCCTGCTAATGTTGGTAATTTAACCGCTACCCTTTCCACTGTTTCTGTTTCCACCTCCAAAACAGAGATGTCTTGTTCTGCTGGTGTAAGAACAATTTCCTTTTTTCTCGGAACTGAAGCAACTTTAGGTATTTGTTTTTTTCTAATCATCAGCGTCTTCTTAGGAAGGCAGCTTGTTGGTATACTATCTTGGGCCATACCAATAGGGATTATAAACCAACTTATTATTAGAGTAAGCAGTACTTTCATTTTGATAGTTTTTATCTATTTCAATACTTCGTGGAGGAATTCTATTAGATTGATTATCTATTTAACACCTCCCAAAAATAGAGTTACTTCTTTCGAAGTAAGAATTTGATAGAAATCAAACTTAGGTAATAATCAGAACAATATACTTCAGTAATTATACCATAATTAAGCTTTTAGGCAGAATAAAAACGCAACTTATGTCGTAATCTTATAAAATGGCCTCTTTTTTTAACTATATTTGGTTTTCCACACACTAAAATGACAAAGAACTTTTTCTTATCTACAGACATAATACTTGTTTGTAAAAAGGATACAATTTTTAAGATTTTTTTTATTAAAAAACAATAAATAAACAAGAAGTTAGTTGGTAACTTCTATAAATAGCAAATAGATGTCTAAAAACAAAGAAGGTCTGGCACTGCATTGGCAAATTTTAATTGGAATGGTAGCAGGTATTGCTATTGGTTTTGTATTAAAAGGCGTTGATGGTAGTGAACAATTTGTTGAGAATTGGATTTATCCTATCGGTAAAATATTCGTTAATTTACTGAAATTGATTGCCGTCCCCTTAATCATTGCCTCTTTGACCAAAGGTATTGCTGATTTGCAAGACATCTCTAAACTTTCTAAAATTGGAGGTAGAACCATTGGTATTTATCTTCTGACAACTGTCTTAGCCGTTACTTTAGGGCTGGTTGTCGTCAACGTCCTACAACCTGGTATTGGCTTGTCACAAGACACTATTGATGCCATTAGTGCTAGTAATAAGGACTATAGTGCTGGGAAAGTAGCTGCTGGAGCAGCTCAAGCTAAAGCAGGTCCATTGCAGTTTGTGGTGGATATGGTTCCTGATAATATTTTTGCAGCAGCTAGTAACAATGGAAATATGTTACAGGTGATTGTATTTGTGTTGTTCTTTGGCGTTTGTTTGTTGTTAATACCAAAAGACAAAGCAAAACCCATGCACGACTTTTTTGATAGTCTAAATGAGGTCATTCTAAAAATGGTAGATATTATCATGTTAATCTCTCCCTATGCCGTATTTGCCCTATTGTGTAATTTAACGGTCAGTACCGACCCCGAGATTTTTGGCGTCTTATTCAAATATGCACTCTGTGTTGTCTTGGGTCTTTTGCTTATGGTAGGGGTTTATATGACTGCCATTAAGGTATTCACAGGACGTTCTCCTATTGGCTTTCTAAAAGCAATTAGTCCAGCTCAATTATTGGCATTTTCAACAAGTTCTAGCGCAGCGACCTTGCCTGTTACCATGGAGCGAGTAGAAGAACATGTTGGGGTTGAAAAGGAAGTGACGAGCTTTGTTTGTCCCATTGGTGCAACCATCAATATGGATGGAACCAGTTTGTATCAAGCTGTTGCTGCTGTCTTTATTTGCCAAGTCATTGGATTTGAACTCACTTTAGCCGATCAATTAACGATTGTAATAACAGCTACAATGGCTTCTATTGGTTCTGCGGCTGTTCCTGGTGCAGGAATGGTGATGCTAGTGATTGTATTGGATACCTTAGGGATTCCAGCAGATAAACTAGCCTTTGGTATTGCGCTTATTTTTGCGGTCGATCGACCATTAGATATGTGCCGAACGGTTATTAATGTCACAGGTGATGCGACAGTAGCGACTTTAGTAGGAAAATCTGTTGGTAAATTAAGAGAACCTCAAATTAAAAACTGGGACGATCATTATCAAAAAGAAGAAGCTTAGTACAGTCTAAGACGGCACTAAAAATTATAAAATAAAACGAGACTACTTGAAGCATCAGGTAGTCTCGTTTCTTATTATAAGCAGAATAAATTTATTTCTCATTAAGATCTAAATCCTCTCTATCTTTTAGTTTTTTATCCTCCACGTTCTCATTCAAAAAACCATTTAATTTATCTACCGAGTAAGAAGAAATAATTTCACCAAACTCATTGATTTTGATATCAAAACCTTTTAGATCATCGTGCGTTTTTGGATTTTTTTGGTTCTTGTCAGACATTACTTTATGTTTTTTTTTTAGAATGAGAGAATGAATGTTATAATACTATAACGACTCAAAGTACTTCGCTAGTTCCCGATTCTCCATAAAATTATAAAAAAAAGACATTTCGATTGCTCGAAATGCCCTTTATATTAGAAAGCTTCTTTCTAGTAGAGATAAACTCTATTATTAACCCATTCTTTTTTCAAGACGAATTTGAGTACGTTCTGCCTCTCCTCTATCCATAGAGATCTTATCTGCAAAAGCATAAATTTCATCTCTTGACATATTCCCTTTTGCTTTGATATACGTCTCAATCGTATAATCTTGAGCAAAACGCAATAATTCTTCGTGTTTTCTTTCTGTAAACTCAAACATTTGAGAATACTCATCTAATTTTAATTGCTCTTCGTCTGCAAATTCATTGTCTGTTAATGCAACAGCAGCAACAATCATAAAGACATTTTCTCTAGCTTCTTTCGTTACCTCTTCACATTCTACCATAGAAATAGAAGGCGCACGCATTAGTTCACCTAAACTTCCAGTTTCTTTGTTCAAGAAATCATCAAAGAACGCTTTTTCTTCTGGTTCAACGGAACCATCTGCACGAGCCATTTCGACCAACATACGAGCCAAGATTTTTCTGTCGTAAGCTTTAGTTAATGGATTACGTTTGATTAATTTTTCAAACTCTGAAAATTCTGTCGCTAAACGCCATTTTCCGCCTTCGTGTGCCAACTCTAAAGAGATTTTTTCAAAAGCTCTTACCACAGCCGCTTCTTTATCACCTTTCGATACCTTTAGACCATCTGTTCCCTGACGCAAAACTTCATTTCCTGCCATAGACGCAGCAGTTCCTGCAAAACCACCTCCAACAGCTTTACGTAAAACACGCAAAACCATAGAACGTGCTCGACCAAGTGCTGTATTGGTAAGCATTTTTTTCACTCTTGCAGTACCATCTTTCGTGTTTGACTTTACACTTGAGAAAGCTTCAAATACTTCATTATCAACTTGAAATTTGCAATTTACTTTACTTCCTTCTACTTTTACTTCTAAAATATATGGTTTTATTGATTCGTATGTAATTTCCATTGTTCAGTTCTTATTTTTTGATCGTTCTAAATTCGTTCTTTTTATATTAACCTATCCGATTAAGGCTTTAGGTTTATTAAGGAGTAAATTCTCCATTTAAGTTAAGTCTTACCAGACCCATCATTTCATTGGTTCCAAGTCCAAATTTTCCTGTAAATACATAACCAGATACACTGATTTGATTACCTGTTCCTGATATAATTGGAATAATAGATCCTGCTTCGTCCTGCGTAAGGACTAGTCCATCTGAATATCCAAAATAGTAAGGCCAACCCCCTTCTTCTATATTCAAGTCTTTATCAAACTTAGTAACACAGAGATCACTTTCAAACTCCGACGCTTTCTGAGTTGATGAAAGGATAAAGCCGTTATTTCCTGGCACCAAAGCAATGGAAGCAGCAAAATGCTGTCCACCTGTTTCACTACTTCTATTCCCAAGATCATAATATCTACAAAAGGCTGGTGCAGCTGCATTGGGTGTAATACCAGCTAAATTTTCTGAAATTTGTAACAAAGCAATTTGTCCTTCCTTTCCACTTGTTCCTGGGCTTACCAAGTGTGAGGCAATCGTAATAACTCGATTGGTCGCATCATAAACAGAATGTGCCCCTTCAAAGTAATGGTTGGCTTCTGTAAAATAACTTACATTTAACGGTGTTCCTCCTGACTTCTCCATCAGAACGGTAATAATTCTAGGCAACAAAACAAGTTGACCGTTTACAAAACTCTTCTCTTCTGAGGTACCACAAACCAAATATCCCCCGTCCAAAATTTGAACAGATGATCCATAATCAGATCTAGGAAAGCCATATGCTAAACTACTCGTCATCCATTGAATAACAAATTGATCGCTTAATAAAGCCGTAAAAATATCTGTTTTGTCAAGACTTCCGTTATCAACATCATTTGGTTTATTAGCTTGTATGTCTGTTGTATATCCTGTTAAAATATAATTAAACAGCCCGCCTGCCGTATCTATTTTTAGATCAGACACTTCCTCTGTATACACCTCTCCAGTACTCTCCTCTAACTCTACACCATCATTTAAGGTAGGTGCTCCCGTCGCTGGATCTAATTGGTATAAAACAATTTTTGTTTGACCTTTTATTCCTGATCCTGCTGGACTGCTACCACTAGTATATTTAAAATAAGTTCTATTAGCTGCAAGAACATAAGCAGATTGGTCTGGTAATTCAAGAATACGAACACCTTCTTCGCTAAACCTCAGATAATCACTATTGGTTACCGTTCTGTCTACATTCGCCCGTCCAAAAGCAGAGCTCCATTGCTCATTTCCTAATGAATCTGTTTTTATAACCAAGATATCCATTTCTTGCCTTGTACTATAGGAATTCGTTGAGCCCAACAAGACATAACCTCCATCTGAAGTTTGTATGACATCTGCCGCTGTCTGCGCTCCAACATGACCATAATATTTCACAAAAGCCACCTCTTGATTAGCTGGAGATATTTGCTCCTTTTCGCAACTTGAACTTATATATGCTGTTAATACAAACAACATAAAGAGTATATTTTTTTTTGATAAAGACAGCATAATTTATTCGTAGTTTACTTCAACTTTTACACGTTTATTTTTAATATCTTCGATCTCTTTCTTCTTAGTATCCAACATTTTAGTCCCCTTGGTTCTCCCTTTTTGTACATCCTCAATAAGACTAGGCTGTTCTTGTTCAAACTCTTTTAGGGTACTATTCAATTCACGTTTAAGATCTTCGTCTGTTTCTTTTTTAACGTAATTACGTTCCTTTTCTAAGAATTTACTGTATTTGCTATTAATAATCAGCGGATTATACTGATGCTTTTTACGTGGAACATAAAACGCTTTGATAAAACCTACTGTTAAAGCAAAGTTATCCGTTCTAAAATCATTATCTACATGACCGTGATAATAGACCAATTCAGGATTAGAATAACGATTATTAAGATCTACATTGTTCAAAAACATACGATTGTATCTAAAATCAGCATACAAAAAATTACGTCCTAATCGAAACTTAATCCCTGCTCCAGCAACAAAAGATACATTCACTGTTGATCTTAAAGAAGGTCTATCCGCTGTTGCAGTAATGGGAATACCTTTATTAGAGGTCGTTGACTCCCCTCCTAGTTCTGCTCTAATAGATTCAGCTGTTGTTCTACGACTTACATCTGTTAGGTCTGCATATAGCAAAAAATTAGCTGCTACTCCAGCATAAACATAAGGTAAGAGTCCTTTAAATTTAGTGATATTATAACGCAACATCAAAGGAATATCAATCCAAAATTGATTTTCTTTAAATTCTAAGGTAGAATATAATAAAAGATCTTCTTTTCTTAGCTCACTAGTAATTAGACTGGTTGGATTCGTTGCTGTTGAAGCAGAAATGTACATAGAATCTCCAAAAGCATAAGTACGATAAGCAAAAGTGGCATCTAAAGTCAAGTCAAAGTTATATAATAAAGGCAACTCAAATCCAACCGTAGCGTTTGCACCAATTACCACTTCACGCAAATAACCTTCGTGGTCAGCTGTTCCAGAAGTATTATCTACTCCGTAATTTTCTAATTGTTCTATTAAAGAAAAATTTGCGCCCCCACCAAAATACATAGAAAAAATAGGTCTTCTTGTAAATGTTTTAGAAAGGTAAATCAAATCATAAGACTGATAAGAATCGCCTATTGTATCGGGTTGATATAAGGGGTCTATTTTTAGAATTTCTCTAAAAGAATTGTCTGCTGCACCAATTTTGTCTCGGTATAAGTAACTTTCCGTAATTAATTGAAACGCTTCCAAGCGTTTTTCAGTAGACATGGATTTAGGGTCTTTAGCACAAGATTCAATTGATTCAATCTTTTCTAGTTCGCCCTCTTCATACCATTTTTTCGCTTCATCCAATTGACAATCGTCTGAGGATGTCCCTTTTTTTCCTCTTTGCCCTAGTGCATCATTGGTGTTTAATAAGCTAAACATACAACACAGTAGAACAAATGAAATGACAGGACGATACAATCTCACCTTCATTATTTTGGTATTTTATAGTTAAATAGTTTTTGTCTTTATCAATAGTTCCGTAAAAAACCTTGTTAGATTGATTTTTAGATGTTTAGCAGATTTCAAAATCTACACTAAATGACTATAAATCAATCTAATAAAATGGTGCTTTTTTTATTTTTGTTTAAAAATCAAAAAATTACCGAACTGTTACTTTATAATACACTATCAATTATGACAGCGTATATTATAACCTTCAAAATGGACAACGATTGAACTCCAATAGGTTTGTTTTCGTAATATATGCAACTAATATAATTAATTGTACAAGTTATCTGATAATTTTTGCAGGAAATAATGCTTGCCAAATAATTTATATGATCTACCCTACACATTACCATAAAAATGCAAGCACTTTATAGGCATTTACAAACCAATAAAACAGTGTAACGATTACAATAGAAGTTATTATGGAGGTGGTTTGTTTGGTTTATATTTAGAATAGGAAAGTATACTAGATCTAAGGCTTAGGAACCTTCTTTTATGAATAGAAGATTAAGATAGTTTAATGCATTTTGTAGTTCTATACATTTTGCAACGCTTTTAAACTAAAAACAGAGTCAACGGTTAATGATAGTTGACTCTGTTTTTACTTTTTATCTTCCTTATTCAGTTAACTTTTGAGCTTCTTTCATTTGATCAATACCTTCTCCACAAGTAGAGAATGGAATACGACGACCACCATTTGGCGTCTCAATGTAAAGCGTTCGACCAGTTGGATCATCTGTTCCAATATGTCTTCTCCAACTCTTATCACTCAAGTTTTGGCGAATAATATCACAAATTTGATCTGCATACAATGTCATATCAACTTCCCATAGTTTTAGATGACCACTTGCTGTTCCAGTAATTGCTTTCGTTCCATCGTTGCTAAATGCTACAGAAGTAACCCAATCGCTGTGATTTGATAATTTGATAGGATTGTATTGTGCTCCTAGATAAGGAAATTCTTTTGCATCTCCATATCCACGGTATTTTTCATCTCTAATGTTCCAAAGTGTAGCCGTCTTATCTAAACTACCTACGATCAACATGGTTCCATCTTTATTAAACTCTACATCTGAGATAGAAGAGCCGTGATGCAAGAATTTTTCAGGTAAATAAGCAGGCTCTGCATTCACTCTATTCATATCCCAAATCATCATTGTTCCATCTTGGTATCCAACTGCAACAAAACGACCTTGAGGATTAAAGGCAACAGAAGTCGCATGTTTCTCACTTCTAGGATCATTTAACAAGAACTCACGGCGTTGATTTTTCAAGTTCCAAATCCATACTTCAGATGATTTTCCAACACCAGCCAAATATTCTCCATTACTAGAAACATCTAGAGAAGTTAATCGGTAAGGTGTTTTTCCTATAATAGGAGAAGTGGCACCATCCATATTGGTATAATTAACCGCTGTTCCTCCAGAACCATCGTCACCTGCTGTGATAATAGCCTTTCCGTTTGGTGTATACTTCAAGGCCCAAATACGACGCCCTTTGTGTGCATCCAATTCATTGATAATCTGTCCAGATTTAGCATCTGTAATCAATACTTTGTCGCCATCACCAGCTCTTGCTAATTGTGTCCCATCAGGGCTAATATCTAAGGCCCTTGCTACAGAAGTATTACTAGAAAGAATTTCAGGTTTGTTTGATTTGTCTTTACGAGCAGCTTTGCTACCATAAATATCAAACTTCCATTTTAACAACAATCCATCAGATCCAACAGTGAAAAGACTCCCATCTCCTTCAGCAACTTTGATGTTACGAATTCGACCAACTCTACTTCTACCTTCAGGAGCTTGATCCAAGGCATTAAAATCAGGATTATTTTTATTAACCTCTTCTAAACGATTTAATGCTTTATAGACTGCTTCATAAATAAAAGCATCCTTATCATCTCCACCACTAGCAGAGTTCATATCATAAGATTCTTTTGCCAAGAGCCCTTGAATATCTTCATTTTCTACTTTCACAGACTTAACAGCAATACTCTGAGCCATTGAAAGACCTTTGATACCTAAAGCAATTTCTTTTTGTCGAACAGCATTCGCTTTCTCTTTGTTGGCAACTTCTGTTTGAGCAATAGCGATATCTTTGCTACGCAATGCATCTTCTGTTGCCAAACGTGCTTCCTCTGCTTTGCGCTTTGCATCACGTTCTGCATCTGCGGCTTGTCTAGCTCTAGCCTCTGCAATAATAGCAACTTCCATTGCTGTTAAATTAGCCATTTCTGCTTTAGACTTTTCTTGCATTGCTTTTTTAGCACTCAACTCAGCATAAAACTCTTGGCGGCTAGCTTCTTCTTTGCTCAATTCTGCCAAGTAAGTTTGACGTAGAGATTCTCTTTCGTTGTCACTAGCTATTCGTTGGCTAATATGTGCTTGTCCTGCAGAATACAATGCCCAAAGCATCATTCCAACACAAAACAAAACAACTCCAACACCAATAGCACTCCATCGTCTACGCTTATTATCTTTTCGTTCATCAACTTCTTTATCCCTTTTGAGGGCAGCTAAGTCATCTTCGTGACTAAGTGTTAAGAATTCGATGGCTCTATCGTAATCAATTTCTGTATTTTCATATCGTTTAGACCAACCCTTATTAGGAGAAAGACGCCAAGAATAATCTTCATCGTACTCCTCTGGATTGAACCACTTTAAGCCCATAATTAACTCAGGATCTGTCCAAAGACTTCCCTTTCCATCATGGTACAAGGCTGCTCCAGCACAAAGGCGACCATACATTTCTGCTGCCTCTGCTTCTTCGTTTGCCCAACCTTTTAGACGTGTCCAACGCTTAATTAAACTATCATGCGCTATGCTAACAACACTATCTTCATCAATTTCAGCAACAGGAGGTGCACTCAAAAAGCGACGCCCAGACTGACTAAACGTATATATAACTAAACGAACTTCACGCATAGAGCGCTCCGTTATTTCCATCATTTCTCGTACCGTTACAGAACGGCTAGAAGCACTTCCATCAGGAGCTTTTTCTACCATTGCTCTAAAGATGCGTTCGCAGATGATGCGTTTTTCTTCTGTATCTAAATCAGAGTATGCTTCTTCAGCATGTCTCGCCATTGCCCCTTTAATCGTCCCAATACCTTTATAGTGAGACATGGCAATAGGAACCTCTGTATTTTGTTCTTTATCTAACCAATAATTCCACATGCGCAACATAGTATGTTGCAAGGTGGCTAATTCGTCTGTATTTTTACCTAAATCATTAACAATCGCGGTGATTACTGCATCATCTATTTCTGCACGTGCTCCAGTTAGTTTAACAGCACGGTCATGTTGTAGAGGATTAACAATAATACGTTTGATGTCTTCTGGCTTTACCCTAGGAATCAAAAATTGACCATCATTAATTGCTTCTGCCAAACCTCTGAATTCGGCACAATCACCAATATGATTCGAGCGCATGGTCAATACAATATAAATAGGTGCTTCTTTTTGACGACTTGCATTTAAAAGCAAATTAACAAAAGTAGCCGCATCTTCTTCGTTGCGTTTATTTTTCTTGCTAAAGTTGAAAATCTCTTCAAACTGATCGACAACGATCATCAAGTTTTCTCCACGTCCAACAGAAGATTTTTTGAACGCTTCAACGATCCCCAAGCTTCCGTTCCGAAGCATTCCTTCTATTTTTGAAGGATAACTAGGGTCCATCATCTCATCCCCATGCAACACATTGCGTTGTGCCAATTGGCGACTAAGGTTTTCCAATGGATTGTTGCCTGGTGTGCAAGTAGCAATACGCCAAGCAGCACCTGCTTGACCATTAAAACCTTCCTTCAAACGAGGAACCAACATCGCCTTTATAAATGAAGATTTTCCATTCCCATTGCTACCTACTACTGCCAAAAACCGATTGGAGCGTAGTTTACGTAACAATTCATCTAATTGGCGTTCTCTACCAAAAAAGAATGAGCGATCTGATTGCTCAAATGAGCGAAGCCCAGTGTATGGGGCCTGTATATTGAGGGTTTCTACTCCTTGCATAGTTGTCCTAGATTAACTGAATGTCTCGGGGTTATGAAAATATATCTAATAAAAGATAACATTGTAAGATAATGAATTATTTAATAATAAAGAACTCCTTTTCAGAGATTTTCAAAAAAAGTACTAAACCTTAAATAGTTTCCTACATATCCATCTAATTTAGTAAAAAAAATCATAGATATCTAACATCATCCATAGAATTAATACATATCATCTACAGAATTAATACTCCATAAACTTGGATATACTAATAAAGTGTATTGAAATACAAAAAAAAAGCGCTCTAATAGTTCCTTAAAGTACAAAATGCCTTATTAAATTTTTCCAATTTAATAAGGCATTTCACATCATAAACAAACAAAACCACGATGCTAAAGATCGACTCGTTTTATCTTAGCTCCTAGTGCATTTAGTCGCTCATCAATTCGTTCGTACCCTCTATCAATTTGATTGATTTGCAAAATCTTACTGGTTCCCTTTGCCGACATAGCGGCAATAAGTAAAGATACCCCAGCACGAATATCTGGTGAAGTCATCGTAATTCCTCTTAAAGGGTATTGCCTTCCTAGTCCAATAATATTCGCTCGATGCGGATCACATAAAATCACCTGCGCTCCCATATCAATCAGTTTATCAACAAAGAACAAACGACTTTCAAACATCTTCTGATGAATTAAGACACTTCCTCTTGCTTGTGTTGCTATAACCAATAAAATACTCATCAAATCGGGTGGAAATCCTGGCCAAGGTGCATCATAAACCGTCATGATAGAACCATCTATAAAGGTTTGAATTTCATATAAATCTTGTGCAGGAACATAAATGTCATCGCCAATAACTTCAAACTTTATTCCCATACGACGATAAACAGGCAATATATTGCCCAAAGCATCTACTCGTACATTTTTGATCGTCAATTCAGATTGTGTCATTGCTGCCAATCCTAAAAAGCTACCAATTTCAATCATATCTGGTAACAAACGATGTCCTGTTCCAAACATTTGAGCAACACCTTCTACAATCAGTTTATTAGAACCAACGCCCGTTATTCTTGCGCCCATTCCGTTCAACATCTTGCACAATTGTTGCAAGTAAGGTTCACAGGCAGCGTTGTAAATAGTCGTTACACCATTTGCCATTGCTGCTGCCATCAAGGTATTAGCGGTTCCTGTTACCGAAATTTCATCCATCAAAATATAGCTACCTTTGAGTTCAGCGGCTTTGATAGAATACATATTTTTATCAATATCGTACTCAAATGCTGCACCCAGTTTCTGCAAGCCCAACAAATGCGTATCCAATCGACGACGTCCAATTTTGTCTCCTCCAGGTTGAGGCAAAACGGCTTCTCCATAACGAGCTAACAAAGGTCCTAGTAACATAACTGAACCTCTTATTTTGCTTGCCTTCTGCATATACGCTGCACTTTTCAGGTAAGCCAAGTCAATCTCTTTCGCTTCAAATGTGTAACTGTTGTCGTCTACTTTGTTTACCAAAACGCCCAAACCTTTGAGTAAATCAATTAACATGACAACGTCTTTTATATTGGGTAGATTTGCCAACGTCACTCGTTCTTTCGTTAAAAGCGTTGCACAGATAACCTGTAGTGCTTCGTTTTTAGCTCCTTGTGGAGTTATTTCTCCACTCAATTTATGACCTCCTTCTACTATAAAAGCTTGATTCTTATTTGACATAATAATTTAAAATTTCTTTTTATTTTCTGTTTTGAATATTTCCTTGAAATCTATATTCAAGAAGTACCATCTTAAAAGTACTAATTATAATGTGAGTTTTTGATAGAAAATCAGTTCAATCTAATATTTTTTATCGAACAGGCTCCTTATTTAATCTAAGCATAGTATCATTTCTTAAAATCATTAAAAGCATGAAGTTGTTTAGAATTAAGTGATCATTAAATGTGCATCCTATTTTTTAGTATGCTGTTGAGTGCTCTATTGAATCACAATGCCCCTTAATTGAATTAGAAGCATCGTCCCCATTTACACGTTATCAAAATAAGAACAGAAGAGAAGAGTGATATCATTTTATATTTCGATGGTTTTGTTTCTCTGATAAAAGGTGTCAGGGCGATGCCCTTTTTAAGAATGTTAGACTTAGTTCTAAAAAAATATATTATTAAAAATCGTTAATTCTAAACAACTTCATCCCAAATTTTCAAATCATCAAATAAATTGGATACATTTCATTTAAGGTTCTTATTTTTTACTTCTTATAATTCTCAATTCTTATGAAATTTAGTCTTGGAAAATGGCTCAAACGTCTATTCTTTTTATTCTTATTCTTGTTTATAAGCTCCAACTTTGTCTTATACAACCACGCCTACTATTTCACCCACTTTGTAGATAAGGATTTACCAAAAGTAACCTCGCAGACCATTGGGTCTAAATCCATGCTGGACAAAATAAAACTGGGCATCTTTGGCGTCGAAATTCCAAAACCTCGCAATAGCATCACCCCTGACAGCACTTACAAAGCCGTAACACTAGGCAGTAAGCCCCAGTTGCATGCTTGGATGATCCAAACTCATTTACCTCCTAAGGGGGTTATGATTCTTTTTCATGGATACAGTGTTTCTAAATCTTCTCTTTTGGGACGAGCAAAAGTACTTCGAAGATTAGGCTATCATACCTTTTTAGTAGATACTAGGGGACATGGCGATTCGGAAGGTTTTCAAACCTCGATTGGTTATTATGAAGCAGAAGATGTACAAACGGCTTATAAATACATCCAACTGTATTATGAAGATTTACCCATTAGTCTATTAGGTACGTCTATGGGAGCGGTGAGTATTCTTAAAGCAGTACATGATTATGGCTTATCAGCAGAAAAAATAATTTTAGAATGTCCTTTTCGCTCGCTTTCAGATGCGGTTTATAGTCGATTTGAGAATCTAAAAATACCAACTTTTGTCCTTCCTGAATTATTGCTATTTTGGGGTGGAATACAAAACAATATGGACTGTAAGGCACACAATAGCTTAACCTATGCTAAAAAAGTTAGCCTTCCAACCTTGGTGATTTACGGTAAAAAGGATGAAAAGGTAAGAAGGCAAGAGGTGGATGATATCTTTAATGCCTTGGCTAGTACAGAAAAAAGACTGGCTATTTTGGAAAACTCTGGGCACGATCACTTAATGGCGGACGATGTGAAAGCTTGGACAAAAGAAGTTTGGGCATTTTTGGAACACTAATGGTCATTTATAACCACATAAGGCTTGATTTAAGGTCCAAAACTAAACGTTAGCATTTTAAAGAAGGCTATTATTAAC
>CALDEP010000340.1 GCA_937942475.1 uncultured Aureispira sp. | reverse complement strand
AAGTCATTCGTCTTATCAAGTCCCAATGGTTCTATTGCTCGTCCATCTTCGTCAAAGTTATTGTTGACATAAATGTAAGAGTCTGTTAGTTGATTAACGATAATAGATGGCGCTGTACCATTAGGTGGATGTAGTACGGATCCAGTTGCAATTATATTATTTAAAGGCCCCAAGTGATTTGAAAGGTAATTACCTTTGTTCGTCTCTATTCGAATGTGCCAAGTAGCATATATTGCTGGTGCTTGGATAATTACATCTGGCAAATAGGCTGCTCTTGTATCTTTAATTTTCTGATTAATTGAAGCTATAGCGGAAGCTTTACTTGTTGAGTTATTATCGTAATAGTGATAATCCCCATAGTTTGTATGGATTCCTACCCAATGATTTCCAGTAGATTGCTCGTATGTGAAATGTATTTGGGTTATTTGCAAAGCACCTAGGCTAGCAACTTTAGGTTGCTCTATAAGCTCTTCTGGCAAATAATAATCTCCTGCCAAGCCTAATAATTTGACCGACTGTACCCGTCCTCCATCAAAAACAAAAGAAGAAGAATGCCAAGGGCGATGTGCTTCGCTAAATTTGCTGTTCGCTAATTTGCCAAAGTTGCCTGTATATTCATCATAGAATTTCTTATTATTAAATTCTCTAGAATCAGAAACAAACAAGTCGATCCAAAATTCCGTTGTAGGAAGGGGTTGAATATCGGGTGTATGCTCACTTGGAACACTTACACCTGGTTTTGTAACTAGTCTTGGTCTCAGATGAAAAGAGAAAGAGGGTCTTGGCCAAGGATGAATTAGTTTCTTATTAGAAATTTTCTTTGGAGTCCAACCATCACTTTTTCTTACCGTCCAAGCCAACTGCATTTCTGTTACAGGGATATTTTCTGGAGCATCAGTAGGCGCTGTAGAAGTTTTATTGGCGGGTACTTTGTTAGATTTGGAAGGCTTCTCCAAGGTTTCTAACCAAAAGACATACACTTTGCCATTAAAAACAGCAGGAATAGCATGATTGCCAGTAATCGCAACATCTACCGCTTCCCAAGCCGTCCAACTTGCATAGGTTTCATTATAACTTCGAAAGAAATAATTCCCAGGCACCTCTTTGGTTCTACCCAAAACATGTTGGAGTTTTTCGTCACTAGCTCCTAGCCCTTCACACATACCCATCACATCTATATGAGCGACAGCATCGACTTTGTGTAAGTATCTTCCAAAAGCAGCCTCTACGTTTTCATGTGTAATTTCATTTTGTAACAAATCACTTTCCAACTCTTCAAAGAAAGGCGATTTATCGTCACGCAACTCTGGTTCTATCCAATTTTCTGGATAAAGAAAAACTTTTCGATTGGCTTCCCAAACTCGATAATTTTTCATCCATTTCCATTGATTCCAATTATTCTCTACATCCACAACTGGATTTTGAATACTAATAGTCGGCTCTAAATTCATTAAAATACGCTGTACAAATAGCTGAGCAGAAGAAATAGCTTGCTTCAAACGAGAAGTCATTTGACAAGCACTCATTTCGACATCAATCAAAAAGTATTGAAATAAATCGTTTGGTCTTGTTCCAAAGTTCCTAAATAATACAAAATATTGAACCAAAGCCCTTCGTTTTTTCTCTCTTAAAACATCTTGAATAGGCTTCAATATTTTCAACCATTCCTTTTGTTCGTATTTTGCTTTTGTTGCTTTTTTAATTTGGTTGGCAATCTCTTGCTGATAACTTAGGGTTTGATCTACTGTCAAGCCACTAGTACCATCTCTTTGTATCCATCCTTGAATAAGTGTTACTTGTACCCCCAACTTTTTTTGTTGAGCGATACGACTTTGCAAATTAAGATACGTCTCTATAGCATAAAAATCATTCAAGGCTAAACCACTGCTGACTGCTAATTCGTCCAAGAGCGTTCTATCCCAATTCGTCCAAGCTGCCAAATCATCCAACAAAGTAGTTGCTGTTGTATTGTCCCAAAGTTGACCAATGGATAAACCATTATTCCTATAGCTATTGTTTAATAAAACAAACTGACTCCAGTTTAATAATTCTGTAAACAAATTATTATTAATAACCGCTGGACTTTGACGCTGAATAGGCAGTGCATTCAAGTGCAAAATTGTTAAACTAGTATTACTATAGTGTTGAACAAAATCATTGAGTTGAGCAGCATCCAATTTCCACTTTTCTACCAAAAATGCCATTTTGTACAAAAGGCGGTAAGCTTCAAACTGAGTTGGATAAGTACCGTAATCAATTGTATTTGCTGTCGCAATCAAATCTTCATTTCTCAATACAGTCAATAATGAAGTGCCTGTACTATTCGGGAGCGGAAGCAAAATTTGTAGTATATCTTCTGAAAGCCCAATATTTTCGGTGGCTTCCATTTGTACCAAAAGACGGTTGAAATAGTATTGCAACTCTTCTAACACATAATTAATCTTAGCAGATTTACTACTGGCACTATCATCTGCATAATCACTTAATACCGTTAAAGCAGTATTGTTATTTCTAACAAAAGCAAAATAGGTCGTAATAAAAGGTTGAGGTGATAATGCTACTGGAGGAGGATTATTAGGGTTTAAAAGAACCAATGCAGGAGGAGTCCATTTTCCTTCTGAAAAAATCAAATCAATTGCCTCTTGCAATCTATTATCATTCCCTATAAAAACAGCCAGCTTTGCCAAATGCCTTTTTAATAAATCTTTAGGCGGTTCTGCTGTATTGAATAAATCATCTTTGAGATTGAGCATGGCATCCCGCTGTTGCTCCAAAAAAGTTTGAATATTGTCATCACTCAATCCTAAATCAGAAACATTAGCCGTCAAAAGATAATGCGCTTCTTTTATAGATAAATCAGCAGTATCTAATTTCTCGTTATTATCAAGAAGTAAAGCCGTCGCATCCAAAGAAGCAAAAGGATCTCCTGTACGAGCTAGAACCAATAAGGAGTTAAAGTCTACTACAGACAAGCCTAGTTTTTTAGCCAAAACTGTTTTTCTATAGATCTCTGACAAGAGTTCTAAGTCATTTGTGGCAGCAGTAGGAACAGAAAGTAATGCAGTTACCACCGTTTCGTCTACTCCTAAAACAGCAGCAATGGTATAAGAATCTGCTTGACCAATGACTCCAGCAGAACTGCTAATAGCAGGAATTTCAAAGTTTACAAAGTTTGGATTATCTATTGCTGGATTGAGAAATAAACGGCTGTAAAATGGTAATATTTCTTTATTGAGATGATCTCTGCGAGCAGTAATATCTAAGTCTTCGTAAAAAGCGATTAACGCTTCTACCGAAAGCCTAAGTTGTTCTTGTAATTGATGGAATTTTTGAAGTTGAACCAAGCAATTCGCATCTAAAATTTCATTACCAATTTTAGGATTTCTAATTAACAGATCCAGTTCCCACAGTTCCCAGTCGGTATGTTTCCATAGACGTAAAAAACGGTGAATTCGATCCAATTTAGTACCTGTTATGTGATTTTTTAAAACTTGATCAGCAATAGCACAACTATCAATTGGTCGCTCAATAACCGTTAATGAATCCGCAGAATTGATCCATTCTAATTGCAATAACTCTAGTAATTGGTTGTAATTTAAATTAAAATTTTCTAGGAAAGAATCGACCTTCAGTTCACTAACTGAAGATGTACTCACCCCATTGCCATTAATATTCAAAATCCATATCGCCTCATTGGTATAAATTTCAAAATAAGCAGCAGCAATAGCGGCATCATCAGGAATGTTACCCTGTTGCCATGTTGTCATTAACTCATGATAAGGAACCCCCAAATGCGCCAAAAACAAATGTGTTTCTGCTAACCATAAATTAAAATGATTGTTTACAGGAGATTCTTTCGCTAAAAGTTCATACGCTTCTGCCTGTACATATTGAGGAAATGCCCTCAATTCTTCTGCTGACAAAGTCGTATCATGTGCAAAATTTCGACCAGGGGCAGCCGTAGATAAGGCATTTTCTAAGACTTCACAAACCAAATCAATATAAGGCAATGGTTTGTGTGCATTCTCACAATTCAATCCAATATCGTCTAAATCTGGACGACGATCTATCAGTTTGTCTTTGATGGTAACAGAAGAAGAACCTTCATGTGGTTTTTGATCTAAAAACCGCAAAATATCTGTAAAATAAGCCGCAGGACTATAAACAGATTTGCAATGCTGGCATTCGCAATAATCCATCGCCCCAAAAAGTGCTTCTAAATCAGGTAAGCCAGATGTTTGACTGCTGATAGGATTTGTGGGATTTTGGACCGCTTCTACCAAAGATATAATGGCTTTGGGATTGTGCTGATTGAATCCATATTGGCTCGCTAATGCCAAGGCATCGGCATACTGATTGGCAGATAAATTATAGATTTGGTCAACAACCAAAGATGAGACGCCACTATCTACTAATTTGTTTGTTAACACCGCTTTGCCCATGCTATAAACTTGTCCAGCACTATGAATCTGCTGGTTAAGCAAAACCGTTCCTGCTTCTGGACTAGGAGAGATATTGTTGATTCGTTTAAGCACCTTTATTTCGGCAATCATATTCTCTGTCAATCCCTCAGGGTTTTCCTTATGGAATACATCAATATGATCTGTTTGTAAATTGAAGGCTTGATTTTCATCCAAAAAACCAGCAATTTGAGGGAGTGTACTTAATTGGTGTAAATCGCTCTTACTAGACTGAGCAACCAAAGCTACCACAGGATAGACCGCCACTGTTTTTTTATAAAGTTCCTCGGCATAAAAAGTTAACTTTTCATCTTCGCTCTCCATATAAATATCCGCAGGGAGTTCAATGTTGTTCTCTTGGATAAAACCTAACCAATCATTGCTTGTCCATTTGGCAAAATCACTCAAGCGTTGGAGATTACTAAACGCCTCTTCCTTAGAGCTAATCCTGTTGTGCATCAATTGGATCAAAGGCAAGTGATAATTTGTAATTTCTGCTAAGGTTTTTGCCCTTGCGAGTTCTGTTATATGTTCTTCATTAACGGCTTCTTGACTAGCCAAACGATCCAAAAACCCAGTTTCGAAAGACGGCATTTGACCAAATGTCAGTGCTGCTGTTTCGTACAAATCCTCAGGCATGCTAGTCAAAACTAGCAAATCATTTAAAGCTATTTTATCAGAAATCAAGGCTTCTTGGAGGGCGTAGTTTTTTCTAGCCTGTGCCAATTGTTCCATGCTTTCATCATAACTTAAAGCAGTTTGGACAGGCACAATATTTTCTCGAATCGATTTTTTCAAAACCGTTTCTTGAAGCTCCGTATTACTCAAGATCAAGCCTTTTGTCAACTCAGAGACCAGTGATTCTAACCATTGTTCCCAATCATTGAGATTAACAGGTAGAAGATAAGAAGGCAAATTATTGGGGCTATCTTGATACAAGAAACCATACACCAAAGCAGGCGTCAATAAAGCATAATCTCCAAGAGCAGCAGATATATGATGCGCTAACAACAACTTCATGATGTCATCTTTGACTAAGCCTGTTTCTTCGTACAGAAAACTCACATCTTGATTTTCTCCACTTTCTTCTACGCCAAGCAACTCCATATCGCCCAAGGCACAGGTAACTAGCTCTAGCTTTTCCTCAAAAAGAGAAAGCCCTTGATAAGGCAAATCGCCTGCTGTGAAATCTGCTTGAGTTATCGCTCCACCATTGTAAAAAGTCAAATTCTCCACCTCTTTTTCAGAGATCGTTGCTCTGACCAACAAATGCACGGTTTCCTTTGCTACTTGGGTCTTTGGATGAATTGGAACTGTATAATCAATACTATAAACTCCTTCTTCATTTGTTTCTCCTGCTCCCAGCAAGGTAATCTGCGCTCGCAAACCTTGTTCAAAAACTTCTATTTGAACACCTGCTCTGCCTTTCCAAGCGGCATCTCGTACGGTTCCTTCTACTTTGTATGTAGTGCTAGTAGCAGTTGTAGCAGCAGCCGTTGTTGTTGTTGTTGTTGTTGCTTTATCATCAGCATCGCTAAATGCTAAACGATTAATCATCTCAATCGTTTCTGATGTTAAGTTTGATGCTGCTTTTAAGCCATTTGCTTTTTGTAATTCTTGAATATACTCCCATACAACAGGAAAAATTTCTCCTGCTACAATAGGCTTTTCAAACTCAAATGCTTCACCTCTTATCTGCCCAAGGACAGCATATAGGTTTTTAATCTCATCTAGATTTTCAATATTAAAATCTTTGGGTATTGGATTCATGGTTTTATGATTTAGTTTTTTGTTTATTG
>CALDEP010000339.1 GCA_937942475.1 uncultured Aureispira sp. | reverse complement strand
CCAAAAATACGTTCTTCCACCAATTGACAAATCGTATGACCAATCAAGATATGGCACTCCTGAATTCTAGGGGTGTCTGAAGAAGGTACTTTGAATAATAAATCGCAATATTCCTGCATCAAGCCTTCTTTTTCGCCTGTTAGACCAATGGTTGTTAAGCCTATTTTTTTTGCTTGTTGTAATGCCTTGACGACATTAGGCGAATTCCCAGACGTAGAAATTGCCACTAAAATATCGCCTTTTCTACCTTTGGCTTGAACAATTCTAGCATAAATTTCATTAAAAGAATAATCGTTTGCAACCGCTGTCAAATAAGAGCCATTGACATGCAAGGCTTCGGCAAACAAAGGCGCTCGGTCGTAATAAAAACGCCCTGAAAATTCAGCTGCCAAATGTTGAGCATCTGCTGCACTACCGCCATTACCACAAAAAAGAACTTTGCCATCTGCTTGAAAACAATGAACCATGAGGTCGATAGCTTCCTGTATGTTTTCCAAGATTAAATCTTGTTGCAGTAATTGTTGTTTTACAGCAATAGATGCTTCCAAGATGCTTTTTATAGATGGCGTTTTGTCGTTCATTATGATAACTGGTTATAAGAATAAATACAAGAATACAAGAAAGATTAAGGATAACCTATGTTTTGGAAGAATTTTTCTAGTAGACGTAGCGACTTTGCTAGAAGGTTGTAAAAGGGGGGATAATAATAGAACCAAAGCAACCTATTTAAGCTCCAATTCGTCTATAAATTGTTTGGTTTTGTCAGTAATAAATATAAAAAAATAGTTAAAGATTTGGCAATGCATACAATTCCTGTGTAACTTGTTTTGTTAGATTAATAAAATGGGTTCTTTGGTGAGCGGAAAGTATCTGCTACTATTGTCTGTAAGTACAGAGATTATAAATGATGTGGGAAGGTTTTAGCAAAACTTTTATCAAAGAAAGAAAAAATATAAAGAAATAGATATGAAAGGAACAATCATAAATATAGGAGATGAAATTTTAATTGGGCAGATCGTCAATACCAATGCATCTTGGATGGCAGAAGAACTGAATAAGAGTGGTGTTGCTGTAGATCGAGTGTTAACCATCTCAGATACCAAAGAAGCAATTGTAGAGGCTTTAGATTTGTCGATGGCGAGCTCCGAATTAGTGTTTATAACAGGAGGCTTAGGACCGACTAAAGATGATATTACCAAAAAAGCCTTGGCGGAATATTTTGGGATGGAATTGGAATTTCACGAGCCGAGTTTTAGTAATATGCAACAGTTGTTTGCGCAATATGGACGTGTGCCAGATGATCGCTATAGAGCACAAGCCGAAATGCCTGTGGGCGCAAAAGTGCTCATCAACAAAGCTGGAACAGCTTCAGGAATGTGGTTTGAACACGAGGGGAAAATTATTATTTCTATGCCTGGTGTGCCAAGAGAGGTGAAATACTTGATGGAATATGAAGTCTTGCCTAAGCTAAAAATGCGCTTTGAATTTCCGACCATTATGCATTATACCCTTAATGTTACAGGGAAAGGAGAAACAGATTTAACAGACTTGCTAGAGGAGTTTGAAGAGAAGTTGCCTTCCAATATAAAATTAGCTTATTTGCCCAATACAATGATTGGGATGGTTCGTTTGCGTTTGAGTGCTTATGGGGAAGATGCGATAGTTCTGGAGACACAATTGGACCATTATGTGCGAAAGTTGCCACCGATTTTAGGGACGTTTATTTTTGGAGAAGAAAAGGACACTTTAGAAAGTGTTATTGGGAAAATGTTACTAAAAAGAAACTATACTTTAGGAACAGCAGAAAGCTGTACTGGAGGAAATATAGCGCATAAAATCACTTCTGTAGCGGGCTGTTCGGCTTATTATGAAAGTAGTATTATTGCTTATTCTAATACCGTAAAAAGAAACTTACTAGGGGTAAAAGAAGCCACCTTGGAAGAACATGGTGCGGTTAGCGAACAAACGGTTATTGAAATGGCAAGAGGCACGCAAAAATTACTGAATGTAAATTGTGCCATAGCGGTATCTGGTATTGCTGGACCAACAGGAGGAAGCCCAGAAAAACCTGTTGGAACCATCTGGATTGCTGTGACTGAAAATGAAAAAATTTATACAGAAAAATTGCAATTAGGCAAAGATCGCATCCAAAATATAGAGCGTACAACAACGATAGCACTAAATTTATTGCGTCGTTTTTTGTTGGATGATTTATCAGGGGATTTAGAGTAAAATAGCTTTAAAAAAAAGAAAATTAAAACCATTCCGAATTTATTCGAGAATGGTTTTTTTTGTAAACATAATTTAAAAGCTTAAAAAATTGTTAATTAGCTGTTAAATATTTAGCTTTACATTTTAGCGTGTATCCTATTATTGCACCCTTATTAATTTTGTCAGATGCCGCGATTATTCCTTAGCGAGTATCCTTCATGACACCCATATTGACTTTGTTAGATGCTGCGATTATTCCTTAGCGCATCCTTCATTATACCCTTATTGACTTTGTTACTAATTAACTGGTGTTACGCAAGACACTCCATTAGGTTGATAAAAAAGCAAAATTTAGGTATCAATTTGTTCTTAATTCTAAATGCTTAATTTTTAATGTTAAATGCTATATAGCAATAATGAACATTAAAAATTCAGCATTTAGAATTAAACATTAAAACAGTACTTGAATAAACAAAGAGAGGTTTCAGTCGTAATTGAAAAAACTTCTTGCGTAACATGAGTAATTAATTAGAACCTAGAGCGATATAAGTTGTCAAAATAGTCTGTAAATCAATAAAAAAACAATGAATTATAAATTAGGAATCATTCTTAGCTTTTTTTTATTCATGGGTACTCTTTGTGCTCAAGAGGATGAAAAAGGGATTAAACTACAAACAGTACGAGGGGTAGTTGTTGATCAAGTGACGGGAAAAGGACGGTCTAATGTATTAGTGGAATTATTAAATTATACCCCAAGGGTCGCCGCTATTTCAGATGCAGAAGGTTCTTTTGAATTGGAGCGTGTGCCAATTGGTTATCAGAGAATCCGTGCCAATGGATATGGTTATTATGATGTAGTGTACACCGAACTTGTCATGGCAGGAAAGCAGTCGGTTATTGAGATCAAAATGGAAGAAGAGATAGAAGTCGAAATTGCAACGATAGAATCGACTAGAAATAGTCGAATCAGGAATGCTAAAATGTCTACGATTGATAATATGAATATCGTGAGTGCTCGTCCATTTAATATAGAAGAAACCAATCGATACATTACCGGTTTTGGTGGACCAGCAAGAGCGGTGACAAATTATCCTGGTTTGTTAAATACAGATGATGTACAGAATTACATTTTATCAAGAGGGTATAGCCCATATGGAATTCAGTGGATGGTAGAAGGCGTTCCGATTGAAAACCCACACCATTTTGCGACGATGGGGAATACAGGCTCTACTTTTCCTTTGTTGAACAATAATTTATTAGCCTCTTCTGATTTTGTTAATGGGGCTTTTTCGGCTCGTTATAATAATGTATACGCAGGTATGTTTGACATTAATATGCGAAGAGGAAATAACGAACGGCATGAGTTTTCTGCTCAATTAAGTGTCTATGGGGCTGAATTTATAGCAGAGGGACCTTTTAAAAAGAAAGGTGCGTCTTATGCTGTATCTGTTCGAGCAGGTGTTTTTGACTTATTGCAACAATTGGGGGTAAGCTTGGGCACAGCAGCAACGCCAAGGTATTATGATATAAATTTCAAGGTAGATATTCCAACTAAAAAAGCAGGGCATTTTTCTTTGTTTGGTATTGGAGGAATTTCTGATATCGCCATTTTGGACCAAGGATCAAGCGGGGCGGATGCTTTTGCCAATGCAGGAACCAATTATTATATTAACACTAGTTTGGGTTTAGTTGGATTAACTCATTTGAAGCATTTTGGGAAGGATGTCTCTTTAAAAACAACCTTGTCTTATTTGGTAGAAGATTACAAATTGCATAGAGATACCATTTTGCCAGATACCATTGTTTCTTTCTTTGAGATGCGAAACTTTCGCCAACGTGCTGGAATTTCTACTATTTTGAGCAAGAAATTTAGCTCTAAACTTGTTTTAAGAGCAGGGGCTAGTGCCTATGTACACTTTATAGACGCTAAAGGAGAATGGATTAGACGAAATGAATTGCATTCGATGGCAGATGAGGTACAAGTTTTGGCGAATGCTTTTGCAGAGGTTCGATACAAGTTTTCTGGCTCTTTTGCCTTTGTTTTGGGCTTGCAAGGAATGTATTGGTCGCTGAACGAAAACTCTTGGGCAGTAGAACCAAGACTTGCCTTAGATTGGAGAATAGGAAAACGCCACAGAATGAGCTTAGGTTATGGATGGACCAGCAAAATTCAATCTTTTGCCGTTTCTTTTTTGGTCAAAAAACAACTTGATGGAGCTTATGATGATAGCAACAGAGATTTAGGTTTAAATCGAAGTCATCAGTTGGTGCTCTCTTATGATACTTACTTGGCTAGATTCTGGGGGATCAAAGCGAATGCTTATGTTTCTTATAATACCAATCTTGCAGTAGATAGAGTTAGCAATAGTTTTTCTATTGTTAATCATGGTAATTTTGCCGTTTACCCCGATTCGACAGGCTTAATTAGCAATGGAGAAGGGCTGAACTATGGCGTGGAAATATCCATAGAGAAGTTCTTTAGTAAAGGGTTTTATGGTTTGTTGTCTACTGCTTATCAAAGGTCATTGTACCACGGAAGTGATAGAGTTTGGCGTAGAAGTGCTTTTGATGCACAGCATGTTACTTCCTTGGTGATGGGAAAAGAATTTAAAATAGGGAAGGAAAAGCAAAATGTAATTTATGGAGATTTTAGATTCAATTTGCATGGTGGATTGCCTTATACGCCAATTGATTTAGAGGCTTCTAAATTAGCAGGAAAAGAGGTTTTGGTGGCAGATGAAGCATACAGCGAACAATTGGGACTTTACAAACGAATTGATGTTCGTATTGGTGCTCGATTTAATCATCGTAGAAAACGCATTTCACATCATGTTTTTATTGTGGTTCAGAATGTCGCTGCTTTTAGAAATGATTTTGCAGTAAGGTACAATCCAAATACAGAAGAAATTGTTAGAGCACAGCAGTTTGGTTTGATTCCTAATTTGTTTTATCAAGTTCATTTTTAAATACAGCCTCTCTTTCTTGACTAGAGAGAAGAAAGTGTTTTTAATGACTTGACTTTTATGTAAATAAGTCATCATTTTGATTGGTAAGGCTCTTTTCTTGCCAAATAAAATTCTGAAAACTTGTCTTTTAACTTAATCGTTAATACGAAAATTCTGTAAAAAACCACTTTCATAAAATCTAAAAAATATTTTTATTTTAGCAAATCAGATAAAAGCTGTGTATTTATTATTAAAAATGCTTGATTTTTGTTACTTTTGCGCTTGAATTAGGATTTTTACACCAAATATTTTAGTACAATGGCAAAGGTCGAGTTAATAATGCCCAAGTTGGGTGAAAGTGTCACAGAGGCAACCATTCTTACTTGGGAAAAACAGGTTGGAGACACGATTGAGATGGATGAAAATGTGGTGGTAATTGCAACCGATAAAGTAGATACTGAAGTACCTTCTCCTGTAGAAGGTAAATTAGTGGAAATCCTATTTCAAGAGGGGGATACAGTAGCCGTTGGCTCTGCTATTGCCATAATTGAAACAGATAGCGAAGTAGCAGAGGTGCAAGCTTCTCCTGCGGTAGCCGAAACACCTACTCCAACAGAAGTAAAGCAACCTGTAGCGCAAAATAATGGAGCTGTAGCAACTCCTTCTGCTAATTTGGATACCTCTTCTTCCAATCGCTTTTATTCACCATTGGTGAAAAGTATTGCAAAAGAAGAAGGCATTGATATCAATGAATTAGAAGGTATCACTGGAACAGGAAAAGACAGTAGAGTTACTAAAAGTGACATGTTGGTTTATCTTGAAAATAGAGGAACCGCTCCTGTAGTAGCAAAAGCTGCTCCAGTTGCTGCACCTAAAGCAAACAATACGGTTGCTATACCTCAGTTCAAAACGCCTCCAGTTAATAGAAGTGGAAATGTTGAGATTATTGAGATGGATAGAATGCGTGGTTTGATTGCAAATCACATGGTGATGTCTAAGCATGTTTCTCCACACGTTACTTCTTTTGTAGAAGCTGATGTAACAGATCTTGTAAATTGGAGAAATAGTGTTAAGAAAGATTTCCAAGAGCGTCACGGTGAAAAAATCACCTTTACACCAATATTCATGGAAGCAGTAGTGAAAGCTATTCAAGATTATCCAATGGTGAATGTGGCAGTAGATGGCAATCAAATCGTACGTTACAAGGATATTAATATTGGAATGGCAGCCGCTTTGCCTTCTGGTAATCTAATCGTACCTGTTATCAAAAATGCAGAAAACCTAAATATGGTAGGTTTGACCAAGAATGTAAATGACTTGGCAAATCGTGCTAGAAATAACAAACTACGTCCTGATGAAATTCAGGGAGGTACGTTTACCTTAACCAATGTTGGTACGTTTGGAAATGTAATGGGAACGCCTATTATTAACCAACCTCAAGTAGCGATTTTGGCAGTCGGAGCGATTCGCAAAAAACCAGCTGTTGTAGAAACAGAATATGGTGATGTGATTGCAATTCGTCACATGATGTTCTTATCTCTGTCTTACGATCACAGAGTGGTTGATGGCATGTTAGGAGGTTCTTTCTTACGTCGTGTTGCTGATTATTTAGAGCAATTTGATGCTACAAGAAGCATTTAAACTAAAAGGTATTCCTACCTAAATATAAAAAACCCCACTGTTGATCTAACGGTGGGGTTTTTATTTTTTATGAAAATTTTATTGGAGTTGTTTAGAATTAAGTAATCATTAAATAGGAATTATAAATCAGCAAATCTCGTTGCAAATCTCTAACGAAGCTTGTTAGGGAGAGATATCTGATTGGGATAGGAGCGTTAGCTTCGACCCCATTTGCAGGTTATCAAGATAAGAAGAGTAGGGCATCCTCATTTTGTATTAGCATGTTTTTTTCGGATAAAAGGTGTCGGAGCGATGCTCCTTTTAGCTTTTTTTTACAAAAGGTGCCAGGGCGATGCCCTTAGAGGTGGTGTCAGGGCGATGCCCTT
>CALDEP010000338.1 GCA_937942475.1 uncultured Aureispira sp. | reverse complement strand
AGGAACTATTTTCTCTTTTTCTCAAGGAAAATACCTTGTTGCTGTTAAAAACAGACCTGTTTATATTGGAAATACATCCAGATTTGAAACTTATTACGAATATTGGGTTCGAATATAAATGATGGTAGGTAACAACGTGTTTCTATCCACGCTGGTTTAGGGCTAGAGAAAGAACCTTTTCTTGAACTTTAAAACGTACTCACTATTTCTATCTTTGAATCTAGGCACTCCATATATACATCCGTTTACAAACCATGCAAAATCAATAAATTACAGACCACCACAGGTAACCTATCGCTTACTTTAAGAACCTTATTACCTCTAAACATAAAATCCTAAGCTATCCAAGATTTTGACTCAAAGTGGTCTACTATTTGCTTTCTAAAAATTCATAGTACACTTAATGAAAAACTACATTCAAAATTTACACACCTCAAAA
This sequence comes from uncultured Aureispira sp., assembly GCA_937942475.1. Classification (GTDB taxonomy): domain Bacteria; phylum Bacteroidota; class Bacteroidia; order Chitinophagales; family Saprospiraceae; genus Aureispira. The sequence continues at coordinate 4,049 of CALDEP010000338.1, read as the reverse complement.
TAGAGAACATAAATATGAAGAAAATTGTCTTGCTAGGCTCCTTCTTTCTCTTCTGCTTAAATGCTAAAGCGCAACTCTCAAAAGATTATGGTGAAAATTTGGTCCCAAATCCTGATTTTGAAACACTGAAGGGTCAACTACCATTGTCTGATTTTGATGGCGCAAACATTTTTAAATATAACATTGTTGATTGGCAAAGTCCTACAAAAACAACTCCTGATATTAAAATCGTTTTGCCTTCTGAAGTAAAAAAATTTAAAGAACAAAATGGTTTTTTTTTAGATAAACCCCATTCTGGTAAAAATATGACTGGCATTATTATGCATAGCCCAGAATCCGCTCGTCATGAAACTTATAGAGAATACATCCAAGTAAAATTAAAAGAACCTCTCAGAAAAGGGGAAAATTACTATTGTGAATTTTGGATATGTAGTTCAAGACGGTCTAAATATATTTCTAATAATATAGGGGTTGTATTATCACCTACTAAATTAAGCGAAGAAGGCTGGAACCCTTTGATCATGATTAGTCCAAATTATAATTATGATAAACTCATAAATGAAAATGGAAGAGGTTGGGAACGAATTTCTTTTTCATTTACTTCTCAAAATGCTTCACAGTATTTATGTATTGGAAATTTCTTGGGGAACAATCAACTTTCAATGAGGGAAGCTAAAGATCCTCCTGAGTTAACTGTTGATGAATATTCATATAATCTGGCTTATTTCTTAATTGATGATGTTCTACTTTGCACTATTAAAAAGTAGGTAAATAGATTTATTTTAGATACCTCTAATAAAAAAATACAGCTTGTAACAATACGTTTATGGTAATAAAAATGAAGGGATTTAGCCCAAGCCGCAGAGTCTATGATTTTGCTTTGGGTTGGTGCCAAATTTTGCACGTTATCCCTTTATCTGCGTTCACGTTATCTACTCTTATAACAAAAACAAAATAACATGACAAGAAGAGAATTTATCAAAATCTGTGGAATTCTGGGAATGAGCCTTCCCGTTCAAGCTTCGTTAAGCTCTTGTAACAAAAACGACTCTATTGAAAAACAATTCAAGGGTAAGGTCATTATAATCGGCGCTGGTGCGGGTGGATTATCAGCAGCTTATTTATTACAACAACAAGGGATTGATTTTGAAATTCTGGAAGCCTCCCCAATCTATGGAGGTAGAATGAGAATCAATACAAGTTTTACGAACTTTCCAATTCCATTGGGCGCTGAATGGCTAGAAACTGATAAAGGTATTTTTCAAGAAATTGTGAATGATTCTTCTGTATCCATTCATATTGAAACCGTTCCAGATGCTCCAGAGCTAAAATTTGTTAATTATTCTTGGTATAACTTTTTTGAGGAATACATTGTTCCTTCCATTGCTGACAAGATTTCGTATAATACGGTGGTACAATCTATTGATTATTCAATGGACCAAACTATTATTACTACTCCAAACAAGCAATATACCGCAGATAAAGTAATTGTATCTGTTCCGCTTAAAATTCTTCAAGATGGAGCTATTAGTTTTATACCAAGCTTGCCAAATAAAAAACTAAACGCTATAGCTGATACGGTTATTTGGGAAGGCTTTAAGGCATTCTTTGAGTTCTCGACCAAATTTTACAACGATGAATTTCAGTTTCCAATCACGCCCACAACTGATGGAGAAAAAATTTATTACAATGCCGCTCTTGGTCAAAATACGTCTAAACATATTCTAGGATTGTTTGTGGTAGGAAAGCCTGCTCTTGACTATAATTCCCTTTCAGATAATGATTTAAAAACCTTTATTTTAAATGAACTGGATGGTATTTATGCAAACCAAGCAACACCTAATTACATAAAGCACCTTTCCCAAAACTGGAAGAATGAGCCCTTTATTAAATCGGGTTATATGACCGATCATGCCGATTCGGAAACGGTGAAAGAGCTTGGGAAGCCTGTTGCCAATAAAATACATTTTGCAGGAGGAGCCTACACAGATGGAGAAGACTGGGTTTCTGTTCATACTGCTGCACAGTCGGCAAGAAAGGCAGTTGAAGCCTTATTAAAATAAAAAAAACACCCTATTTCTGCATCACAACAGCCGTTCCCTTAATCCAATGATTCATCAAATCCACATTATCCAATAGGTTACCAACCATAAATAACTTAGATTTGCTCAACACAACCGACGCATTCCAAAGCTCCTTGCTCACCTGTCTATTTCCAGAATAACTAGCGTGAACAAAGTAAAGCGCTTGCCGAGTATTCCACAAATAACCAACATGCGTATCCAAACCAACAATATAAATGCCCTCTGGTTGTTTGTCTAGATAAGCTTTCAATTGCTCCAGCTTATTGAAGGTTTTAATGCTCTTTTTAAGACATAAGGTTTTAATAATAATAGAAGCCGCCTGTTGCGCTAATTTCACTCTGGGCAAGCTAAAACCAGCATGTTTTAAAGTTGTTGTCACAAAGTAACCACAAGCAATTTTGCCTTTTCTAGGCTTTTCTGTAATGCCATTAAAATCCCAAGTTGTTCCATACCAAGACGTAAAAATAGCATTGGTTAGCGTGGTATACAAGTATTCTCTTGCCATTGTTTGGAGTCTTGGCAAGTCTTGAGCATGTTCCTTCCACTCTTTTTCATAATCCAATCGCTTTTCATGAATTGTATTTCTGACTGCTCCATAAGCGACCAAATGCGTTTCTACATCAAACTTTTCATAAACAACATACTCTCTTATTACAATACAAATTGCAATGCTAATAATGGTCGTCCATATCAATAGTCGATTCATTTTATTTAATTTTTTTGAGCACTTTTTTAGCTTTTTTAGGACTTTTTAAGGACACGATATCGCCCAATTCTTCCAAGGAAATTTTGCGCTCCTGACTTTGCCATTTGCCTAAATGTGTGCGCATTCTCTCTGTGACAGAACGCATATCTTCCACTTGTCCATCTGTCATATCAAAGTATTGCTTAGGATTCGCCTCAAATGCCGAGACAGGCAAAACGGCATAGGTCCAATCAAAACCTTCTCTCAAAGTAGTATCATAGCGCCCCTGTATGTATCGCCAAGCGATAATATAATCGTGTTTTCCTATAATGGTTTTATTTGTTTGGCTATTTTTTATTAATTCTAGTTCAAAAATAAGCCCAACATTTGTATTCGGGCGGTATTGATTTGAGATAAAATTCCCAAGAGAATAAGTTACCAAAACTTCTCGAAAAGCAGTCGAATCTACTTCCCAAATCGTATCTGTTTTGATGGGTTGGATAACATGAGGATGTGCGCCAATGACAACATCTACCCCATTCTCCCAAAGAAAATTGGTGTAGGCAACTTGATCTTTATGTTCGTCCAATTTATATTCTTTTCCCCAATGCATCACCGCAATAATTAGATCAGGTTTCGCTTCTTTTGCTTTGACAATGTCCTTATAAATCTGATTTTGATCAATCAAATTCACCACACAAGGTTCCCTTGTTCTCACCCCATTCGTGGCATAAGTATAATTGATAAACGCCAAACGAAAGGTCGTTCCATCCACTTCTTTTTCGACAATCAAAGGATACAAGCGATCCCTTTCTGCTTGATTTTTGAAGGTTCCAGTATGTTCAATGCCCAAAGAATCAAGCACCTCAATGGTATTGATTACGCCATATTTCAAGCCATCATTAGAATGGTTATTACAAGTCGTCAACAAGTCAAACCCTGCGTCTTTTAGATACTTTGCCAAAATATTAGGCGACCGAAACATAGGATAGCCCGTATAACGTCCCTTATTACTTAAAGTCAATTCTAAATTACCAATCATCAAATCTGCCTCCTCAAAAATAGGCTGAACATAGCGAAAGCAAGTCGAGTAATCAAAGTCTCTCATGTCCTTGCTTTTCATCTTAGAAGGATCTCCTGCCGCTGCGTACAACTGTTTGTCATGCCCCATGATATCGCCCACAAAAGATAGTTTGATTCGATGAAGGCTATCTTTTTTTGCAGGAGTAGGAATTAGGGTATCAACAAGCGAACTAATTTGGGTGCTTGCCGACGATTCC
>CALDEP010000337.1 GCA_937942475.1 uncultured Aureispira sp. | reverse complement strand
TACCACTTAGTAAACGGTAAAAAGCGAGGAACCGTTTTTTGATAATCTTTATACTCTGGGTATTTTTCTGCTGTAACTTCTTCAGAAAAATCAGAGCTACTTTTGAATAGGATTAGTAGTAGTAGAGAACCCGCAACACTCCAATTTAGAATTTCACCAGTAGCAACAATACTAAAACAGTAGAAGGTCACCCAAATTGCTTGCTCTGCCATGTAATTGGGATGTCTCATTTTCCCCCAAAGACCTGTTCTAACAAAACCATGTGCATATTCTCCTAAATCTTCTTTTGCATTAATGCGTCGGTATTTTTCAGTTTGAAAGACCCATTGTTGTTGATCGGCAAGGGTTTCTATAATGACAAAGAAAATAAACAAGGCAGCCAATAAGTAATCGGCCCAAATTAAGCCAGCAGGAGCAGCTTCGCTTAAACCCGTTAATACAGGTAAGGTAAATAAGTAAATTAAGGTCATTTGGTAGGCGCAAATAAAGAAGAGGTTAAACATAAACCAAACGATCTTATTGTTAAAACCTGGACGTTGGCGCAAGACTTCCCAACGATAATCTTCTTCGCCTTCCCAAAACTTAATAGAATAGCCCCCTCGTCGTGCAAAGTTCAAAGAGAGTCGAATGCCCCAGATGGTTACTAGAACAGACATTAAACACATTCTAGGGTCCCAACCACCAGCATACGTAATATACCAAGCATAAACAATTGGAATGATACTCCATAGTTTATCGACTTGACTGTTGTTACGAGCCAATTCACCAACAATAAAACAATAGGCGGCAGCAGCCATTAAGATATATGAACTATTCCAAAGAACGGTTTCTTGTAAGTCGGTTAAAGGAGTTCCGGAATAGAATGAAACAAAAGGAACGACTAAAAGGGTAAAGATTAAAATAAGTATTGTAACTAACATTCAATTGTATTTTATAGTTTATCAATAGAATTTTATTGGGGTAATCAAGAAAACAAATCTATATAAAACTTTTGAAAGAGGGGCGTATTAAATGTAAAAAATGCCATTAGAAAAATTTTCTAATGGCATTCTTAAATTTTAAAAAAGCAATCTATTTTTGTCTAAAGAAAAAGACAACAGGAGAGCCTGTAAAATTAAATTTCTCTCTAAATCTATTTTCTAAGTAATTCTTATACGGTTCCTTAATCTGTTTTGGATAGTTACAGAACATCGCAAAAGCTGGATAAGGCGTGTGTATTTGTGTGGCGTATTTGATACTAATAAAATGTCCACGATGTGGTGGAGGTGGATGTGCAGCAACAATTTCTTGCACAAACTCATTCAATTTAGAAGTTGTAATACGAGTTGCACGATTTTCGTAGACCTCCAAAGCAACATCTACAGCTTTGTAAATACGTTGTTTTTCTAAAACAGAAATAAAGACAATCGGCACATCGTCAAATGGTGCAATACGCTCTTTGATTTTATCTTCAAAGTCTTTGGCTGTATTGGTCTTTTTATCGTCCACCAAATCCCATTTATTGACCAAGATAACAACACCTTTGTTGTTTTTAATGGCTAGACGGAAGATATTCAAATCCTGTCCTTCAATCCCGTTTGTGGCATCCAACATCAGGATACAAATATCTGCGTTTTCCAAAGAACGAACGGCACGCATGACAGAGTAGAACTCTAAATCTTCGGTCACATTCTTTTTCTTACGCAATCCAGCAGTATCAATCAACAAAAATTCTTTGTCAAACTTACTATATTTAGCATGAACACTATCTCTAGTTGTTCCAGCTATATCGGTAACAATACTGCGATTTTCTTCCAATAAAGCATTTGTGAAAGAAGACTTTCCTGCATTAGGACGTCCTACAATAACAAACTTTGGAATATCATCTTCAATCAATTCTTCGTCTGGCAAAAGACGAACAACTTCATCCAATAGATCTCCCGTGCCACTTCCTGAGTTGGAAGAAATGGGATACATTTCGTCAAAACCTAAAGACCAAAATTCGTGAGAGTCTAAGTGACGAGCACTGTTATCTACTTTATTAACAACAAGAAGCACTTGTTTTTTTGTACGATGCAAAATTTCTGCAAGGTGCTCATCCAAATCAGTTACACCTGTATTTACATCCACCAAAAAAAGAATAATTTGTGCTTCTTCTATTGCTGTATGTACTTGTGTACGAATGGCTGCTGCAAAGTCGTCTTCTGAGTCTCCAATAAAACCCCCAGTGTCTATCAACATAAAATGTTGACCGTTCCACTCTGAAGAACCATATTGACGATCTCTAGTAACACCACTAACATCGTCTACAATTGCCTTGCGCATTCCTAGCATTCTATTAAAGAAGGTCGATTTGCCTACATTAGGACGACCAACAATAGCTACTAAATTGCCCATTATAAATGTTTTAATTGTTTTTGATGTTGTTTATTAATAAACAAACATCAAAAAACGATTTTTTTAATATGCTAGAGCTAATCACAAATAGAATTGTATAATGAGACGAAATGTATAATTTCGACCTACAAAGATGTTAATGATAAACTCTATTTTAAACCTAAAAAAAGCCATCCCGAATCAGGTTCGGAATGGCTTTTTATCATTAATAGTATAATTATACTACATGAATGAAGGTACGATTCTTGTATCCTTTTTTGAATTCAATAACACCATCTTTCATTGCGAATATAGTATGATCTCTACCCAATCCAACACCATTACCTGGGTGGAATTTTGTGCCACGTTGACGTACGATGATATTTCCTGCAATAGCTGCTTGGCCGCCAAATAATTTGACACCTAGACGATTACTATTACTATCCCGTCCGTTGTCCGAACTACCTGCACCTTTCTTATGAGCCATAATTTATAGTTTTATAAGTTGTTGACTTAAGGTTAAATAATAAAATCCAGCATTATGCAATGCTATCAACTTTAATTTTTGTGAATTGCTGACGATGTCCGTTTTTGCGACGGTATCCTTTACGGCGTTTTTTCTTAAACACGATGACTTTGTCACCTTTAACCTGTTCAAGAACAGTAGTACTTACTGTTGCTGCCACATTAGGAGTTCCCACTTGGAAGTTTCCTTCCTTCGCTACGAGGAGTACTTTATCGAAAGTAACTTTATCACCCTCAGCAGCTTCTAAGCGATTTACGAAGATCTCTTGTCCTTCGCTCACTTTGAACTGTTGTCCTTTAATTTCTACTATTGCGTACATTTTTTTAATTAAATTGTTATCTACAAATCACAAATAGATCACAAAGATAGTCTTCTTTAGGAGATTAGCAAAAAAAGTAGGAATAATTAGTTTTTTTTTTGAATGTTTTTTAGATAAAAAGTAAAAAAGCCACAGTTAAACGAATTAACTGTGACCAACTCTAAATTAACCAACATTCTATGTTTTGCTATTTTACGGTCAAACTATACTGTTTTGTTGGGTTTAAGGGGCAGAAATAAATGTACTCTCCTTTCTTTAAGTTTACTTTTTGAGTCAGAGAAGATTCTCCATCTTTGATGGTTTTTAGTACGTAGGCTTCTTTGATATGATGTTTTTGCGCTGCTTTTCCTTTTGGTGCAACCACAAAACCTATTTCGTGGTCAACACCTACATTTACAATTTCGAATTGATAGGTTCCTGCCTCTAAAGTCAAGCTTTGAACGGTAAACTTTCCAGGAGTTTGTTCTAACTTGATGGTTGGAGTGGTGATGGCCTCTTGTGCAGAACCAAAACTAATGAAACTGACAAATAGGATAGCGATGGCAAATAATTTACTTTTCATTTTAATAATAATTTTTAATAAGCGATCACAAAAGAGTAATGGAAACATAGCCGAAATTTGCTGATAATTATATTGTGAACAATTGCTTATGGTGTACTAATTTTTGTTGTTTAATAATTGATAAGACAAAGATGCGAAATCTATGGACGCTACTGTTAGGCTACTTTTCCCTAGAAGTTGGCTAAATTACCTTTTGTGTGAATTTGTTTGAAATTATGCCAAGAAGCTTATGACTATAGAGGCTTTCTTGCTATTTTGTAATTCTTGTTATTAATAACTGATGTTACGCAAGAACTTTCTTTTTTCAGTATTAAAACTCATCGTTACTTATTTAAGGACTGTTTTAATGTTGAATTTTTAATGTTTGTTGTGCTATAAAGCATTCAACATTAAAAACAAGTTTATAGATTAATTCTGATATTTTACTTCGTGAGCCTTCGGGTTATCAGCAGAATTATTTTTTGCGTAACATGAGTTCATAAGCTAAAGCCTAAAAAATATGGGACCATCTGTTATTATATATACTGAATATGTGAATGAATCTCTGTTGGAAGACCTATTGTTTTCTCTATCTAAGCAGGTTAGAACCAATCGAGGAGGAAAGGTGTGGGAGTTTATTATTGATAAGTGTTTGTACCATTTGACGATAGAGGATGCGGATGCAGAAATTGTCAAAGAGGATTTGGAAGAACAGCAAGTATTTAGTGATGGTCCTTTCTATTCCTTGACCTTGGTTTCTATGGTTAATGAAGCAGCAAATCTTAAACAAGTAGAAGAATTGGTTCATTTGATTCGGAAAGCAATGCCTGTTTGTGGTGTGGTGAAGTCCATAAATGGATAGTTTTTTATGACCACACAGGAGAATTGTAATTATAAGAATACAGAACTTAAAAAATAATTGAATGGAGCAACATTTCAAAATTGAAATACTATCGATCTTTGAAAGAGCGTCGAATTTATATACAGGAATCATACGATTTTTAGAAGGAGATGATGAAATGGGAGGTGGGGACTATATTAATTATGGAGGTGTTTATATTGATTTGACAACTCAAGTTGAATGGGAGGTATCTGCTTTTAATGCCTTTCTAGGTGCTAAAGCACATGCTAGAAAATTAAGAATGATTGGCTTAATTCCGATCAATAATGAAGCGGTTCCTTATAAGGGGATGGTTCTAGAGCAAATAAAATAGGAATATCAAGTGGGTTAATGTGTGGGCGAAATAAATGAGGGGACATATACGTTGACATAGGGGGCAATAAAAAATAAGTTACTAGTCAGTAGTTAATTTTAGAGTTAATTTTTTTTAGTATATTTGATTTATGACTGAGCAAGAATATATCAAAAAGATTACATATTTAGAAGGACAAATTACTTCTAAGGATGGTATCATTTCTGAAGCAATCAAAA
>CALDEP010000336.1 GCA_937942475.1 uncultured Aureispira sp. | reverse complement strand
TAATAGATTGATTGGCTCCTCCGTTCAATTGGAAAGGAGTCACTTGGATCATTACATGTTCTTCTATAATGCTATAATCCTGTGTTGCAGTCATGTTTGTTCCAATATTTTCAAGTAAGAAAATAACAGAATCATTTAAACAAGTACTGCTTGCACGAATAACTGGTCCATTCCAATAGTTAGGAATACAAATCGTATCTGGATAGATATGTGCCTCTGTGCAATGTACTTGTCCTAATACAGTAGAGTCACAATCTACCGTTACATGGACGGCAAATGCTCCACTCGCTGTTATTGGAACGTTTCCAATATCAAATCGATACACATTGCCCGTTTGCTGTGTCAAGGGAATAGAACTAGAATCAAAGGTAATATAAGGATCTAATGTTAGTTCTACATAAGCATTTTGAGCAGCTGCTGTTCCCCAGTTATCATAACGAACATAATAAGTAGAAGGGAAACAACGACGCAATCTTGGCGTTGATAAATCCACCTCCATATAAGTACAAGTATCTAATATTTGCAAAGCAAAATCTACCGTATCTCGACTATAAAAATTAGTAAAAGTGACCGTTTGAGGATTTTGGCAAAATTGCCAATAAGGAGACAAGGTTCTCGTGCTGATCGTGTACGTTCCAGTATCTACTTCCAATAAATAATTACCATTTGAATACGTATTTGCATAACGACTCTCAGTACCTTTCGTAGCATAAATCGCTCGGTTATTAATAATTGGCTCTCCAGAGTCGTATACACAATTGGCATTTACATCATGAAAATATTTACCAATAATTTGATTGGAATAAACATCTCCTAAAGAGTCCGTTGTTATGATAAAGTGCCCTCTTGCATCTACTCCAAAAATAGAATAGCCCCCATTAGCACTCCCATAAATCTTTTTTCCATTTGGCACATTCGATCCTGTAGAAGATCCATTGTCTAATAAAAGCGCTCCTACCGAAGACAATTTAACAAGACCTACTGTATTGTACGGCGGGCCAGTTGGGACAATATATCCCGTTATTGTATAGCTTCCATCTGCATTTTCAATAGCTCCACGACATTTATTACTCGTCGAAGTACTAATTGATTTCCAGTTCCATTCTTCTTGACCTGTTGCATTTACTTTTACAGCTAATGCTTGAGTATTACTAGCTATATTATAATCTCCTGTAATCAAGTAACCACCACTACTGCTGTTAATAGCATTAAAAGGTCTGTGCATTCCACCTAATGACGACAACGTTGTTCTCCACAAATCATTCCCTGCTGTATCTGTTTTAATTAAATGAATTTCCCAACCATTCCCATTTCCATTCACCCCACTAGTATCAATGTGACAAGCCAATAAATAATTGCCATCCGTAGTTTCTAATACATCCATTGGACGAGTCTGATAATTCGGGGCATGATACATTAATTTAGACCAGATAGTATTCCCTGCCAAATCTAATTTTGCCAAGCCTACCGTATAAAAGTTTAAACTATCAGGCGCACCACTTGTAATCAACAAGTCCTCTTCTGCGGTAATCAAAAAGTCTGTTTGGGAAGAACCTATATACACATCCATTCCTATATTAATTGTTCTATCATAGACTTCTTGCCCAAAAGCATCCAAACTTAACAAATGAGGGCTTGATTGAAGTTGACTATCATTGTACAAAATTAAGTACCCGCCCGTTGACGGAATTTGCTTGATTCCAACAGAACCTTGAGTTCCTACTTTATTCATGGAGTAAGTCCATTGTACATTTCCGTATGCATCTGTCTTTTTCACATGTAGGTCAGAGCTTGATATACCGATATGACCTACGGTCACATAACCATTATCTAAGGTTTTTTCTCCAAAACCACTTAACCAATTTGAGTTATAATCGTAATATGTTTTGATCCAACCTTGTCCTAAAAGTGGGCTTTGCGTTATCAAAAGTGCGATTAATAGTATTAAAATTTTGTTCATATCTAGAGGATTTTTTTATCAAAAAACAAATCAAGAAAAAGAAAGCGTCCTTTGCTTTTTTCATTAATACAAAAATGAAACAAAAAATGCAGATAAAAAATTACATTTTCAAGATATTATCTTTACTTCATTTTCATTATTCTCTTTTATAATCGTAGTTTCAGGTACTTTTTATCAGAAAATGAATATAGGAATGCAAAAGAGTAAATTTATTTCCGTGTTTTATAATTTAAGTCCACATGAGAAGATTGCCTTCAAAAAATGGGTTTATTCTCCGTTTTTTAATAAAAATGAGCTGCTAAGGGAATTGTTGGATTATTTTTATCCTATTAATTTGGAGAAAGATCGGCAATTATTAGATCGGAAATTGGTTTATGGAGCTATTTTCGGAGATAAGCCGTTTGATAATGTGCCCCTTCGTTATTTAAGTTCTGAATTGATGCAATTGTTAGAACAGTTTTTGGTTTTTCAGTATCGAAAAACCAAAACCATTGACTTTCAATTAGACCTAAGTCAAATTTATAAAGAAAAAGGCTTTAATCAGCTTTGTCAGCAAAGTATTCAGAAAGCCAGCAAACAATATAAGAAGCAACCTTATCAGGATACCAAGCAATTGAATTTGGATTACAAAATAGAGTCGATTATTTATCATAGTAATGTAGATAAAGATCGCTCTACTAGTGATAATTTGCAAGCCCTCAACAATTCTTTTGATAAAAAGTACATTGCCGAGAAACTCAAGCATAGTTGTCGAATTCTATCCCATCAAGGAATGTATACCCAGCAATACAACACGGGCTTGTTAAAAGAAGTTTTAGAATATGTTGCCAGTCATTCTAGCTATCTGGAAACGCCTGCTATTGGTTTGTATTATTACTACTATATGGCAAGTACTTCTGTCGATCAAGAGGCTACTTTTTTCCGAAAATTCAAGCAGTATTTATTTCAATACCAAGCCTTGTTTGAGCGAGAAGAGGTTCGAGATTTGTACATTCTAGCCACTAATTACAGCATCAAGCGAACGAATACCCATCAACGGGATTATTACCTTCAAGAAGCCTTTGAACTGTACCAACAAGCCCTAAAGGCAAATATATTATTAGAGAATGATAAAATTAGCCCTTTTGCTTTTACCAACATTGTTGCCATTGGGATTGGACTAAAAAAGTATCCTTGGATCTGGGAATTCATACAGGAATACACCACTTTTTTACCCAATAAAATTCGTCAAGCCTATACCGACTTCAATCTCTCTAGGTGGTATTTCCATCAGAAACAATATCAAAAGGCAGCCGAATTATTAGTAGCAGATGATTTTGAAGATTTGCACTTAAATTTATCTGCAAAAATGTTGCTCTTAAAGATTTATTATGAATTGGGCGAGTTCCAATTATTAGACGCTCTATTAAACCGCTTTAGAACCTATTTGAGCCGCCAAAAAGAATTGGTTTATCACAAGAAGAATTACACCAACATTATCCGTTTTACACAACGCTTGGTTTCGATTAATCCCTTCTCGGAAAAAGCAAAGCAGAAGTTGCAAAAGGATATTGAGAAGGTCGATTTATTGACGGAGAAAACTTGGCTGTTGGAGCAGTTGGGGGAATTGTAGAGGTCTTATAATTTAAAAAACCTTGAAATTCATACATCCTAGAAGCGATTAGAGCCTATTTTTTATAGATTATTTGTCGCGCCATTTCAAACAATAAAGTTTTCTTGTCATCATAAACCTGCTGTATTGTCCAGTTTCCAAATTTATCTTCCTTTATATATTTATAAAAATGCGTTTGGTTTCCCTTCCCCTCATTATTAGTAGTCATTGAAGTCAAATAACCTGCTTCATTATAAACATAAGCAAACGTTTCTACTTTAGTAGGGTCATTATCTTTTCTATCTCTTAGCTCTCTATTGTACAACGTGCGTTTGATAAACTGACCTTTTGTATCAAATTCCCATAGATATTTCAAAATACCTTCTTCTGAATCAAACTCTTCTTTAAAGACACCTTTAACTGTATAGCTTCCATCTGTTTTATAATCATAAAGAACTTCAAAAGGAAAAACATTAATTTTTTGAGCAGATTGATAAATAGAACTCCACTGTTCTGCTTTTATTTGACCAGCATCATTATAAATATAATTAATTATATATTCACACTCATCCTTTAGCCAATAGGCTTTTGTGTTTAATTTTGTTAATGCCCAAGTAAAAGATTCTTTTCGAATATTCTTAATTGTTTTGGGTGTTTTGTATTCAATATCTTCATTATTGATAATCAACTGTTCTAATTGCTTATTTAGGTTATAAACAAACTCCATGTTATAAGAGAACCGAGCTAGATCCATTCCATATTTTGAATTTGCAGCGATAAGAGAATCCGTTATATGTTCTGAAATTATACAAGTTTGTACCTCCCCCTTTAACAAAGCATCTTGCCACAAGTAAGCTTGCTCATTATATCCTGCATGACTATATTTATTAAAGGCATAGTTCATGGACCCACTGCCATTAATCCACGTTGGATTTTGTGCAAAAAGATCTACAGATAGAAAAAGTGTACTAAATATAATAGTCCATAAAATTTTCATAAAAAAACGATTTAATAGTTAATTTTTCAATTAAAAAAGCACACAAATTACATTACATATCAAAAATGTACCAAAATGTATCTTTGGCTATATTATTATTTTTTATCTCCCCCAAAATATCTTTTAGAGACTTTTATTTGAATCATAATTATTTAAATAATCATTCACCCATTACTCCGTTGAAAAATCGTATTAGTTTGATTATCAGCAGGATGCTTTCCTGTCAATCAGAATACTAAAAAGCTGATAATCAAACTAATACAAGATGATTTTTTATGTTTTTCATAGAAAAACTAAAAATCATCTTGTATTATCACCATTACTTGTAATAAAAAAGAACGATTTGCACCATAATCAAGATACCTTTTTAGAAAGTGTCTTTTTTTACAAATTTAGTTCTTTCTCTAAAAAGCCTATACTCAGAGCAGATCCGAGTATAGGCAAATATCGTCTTTAATAAGTTTATTTTACTTTAAAACAGGCATTACTTCCTGTAGAACCCGAAGGTCTCTGATACTAACGCAGGTAAGTGCTCAGTGTATCTAGGATACCCAAATGCTATAAGTCTTCAATTTACTTGAAATACTTGGATAGCTAAATATTAAACAGGTACATCTACTACTTTAAAATTAGTAAAACAATCTCTAAATTCTTTGAATGTAATTTCCAAATTAGCGTCGCCTCCTCCATGAGGATTTCTTAATTTTACTTTTTTGGCAGTTTCATCAACTCCTGTAACCGTATAAGCATGTGAACAGAAAATTTTGTTTCCTCCAGACAATGTCACTTTGTAACCATCCGTACGATCAGGGTTAATCTCTGTCACAGTATAAGTACTAGGGATTTCTTTATTTTCCTTTGTTCCTGCGACAGAAGTTTTTCCAGCTACGACAACACTTGCTAAATCAGTTCCTAAAGTTGTGTCGTCAATTGACATATCTTTTATGACTGCCTCATTACCAGTCAAGACTGCTAACGCTTCCCCAGGATCACCCCCTCTACCAATGTTATCATAGCCCCCCATCAACTTCGCATAAGCTTTTTCAATTACCATAACCCACAACTCTCCATCTCCTGCTTTGGCAAATGCTGCTTCTACTCCACTAACAGGGAAATAGAAATCTATTTTTGTAGTTTGTGCCGTTCGTGTACCATCACTCTTCCTAATGTATAATTTGACTGTCGCAAAGGTGTCTTCTTTTTTATACGTAATCAACTTTTTTATATAACTAGGATTATCTTTAGCAACACCAGCGATAGCAGAAATAAGGTAACAATCCCCTAAAACGCCTTGTTTTACATCGTTAATGTCTATTTCTTTAGCATCTCCATCTCCCTTCTTATACATAGTGTATTCACCTGTTTCTTCATTGTAGATGCCTTGTTTTTCAAGTACTTTCTTATTTTTCTTATCAACCTTATCTTCTGCTCCTTCTTTAGGCTCTTTCCCTTTCTTCTTATAACTTCCTGTTTCTTCTCCTATATCTGGATTATTTTCAATTCGTTCTTTTTCGCTCAGATTTGCTAATTCTTTAGCGTAAGCGTCTTTCTTTTTTGCCTTTACTTTTGCATCTTCTAGTAACTTAATTTTATTAGGCATATCGAGAAGCATCTTTTCATATCCTTCATTGTTACTTTTAAAAAGCTTTATTATCCCAGGGTCTTTTGAAGCCGCATAATATGTCGTATAGTTTTCTGCATCTTTTTGCCATTTCTTTACTTGAGCAATTTCAGCATCTGTTGTCAAGAATGCTGCTCTATTTGGAACTACTACATCATTATAATAAGCGGTTCCTGTTTCTGCTTTATTGGCTAATTTTTTTAATTCTAAAAATTGAGTTACATCAGGTAAATCTTTAAGATTATCCACATAACTATCATAAGCTGCCTTATAGTATTTTTGTATCGCAGCATCTTTCAAAACGATATAGTCTGCTACAAATTTATCTAAGGCTACTTTCCATTCAAGTAGTATTTTTTCATCAGCCTCTGACATCATTTCAATTGACTTCAAGCTACCATTATAAATAGTTGTTCCT
>CALDEP010000335.1 GCA_937942475.1 uncultured Aureispira sp. | reverse complement strand
ACCAAACCATCATCTGATTGAGGTTCTAGCAAATAGAAAATAAGATTAGCAAGCGGCTGTGCTAAGTCCACTTTAAAAGCCCCCTTGGGATACGATTTGGTAGCAGCAGCAAAGGTTCCTGTTAAATTAATCATGTTGTGTCGTTCAAAGGGGCTTTTACTAACGTCTAGTTGACGAATGGTAAATACCTCTCCAGAAAAGCTTGTTTTTTGTGTCAATTCTTCTACAACAACGCCATGAGCTCTGAGATGTTCCACCACAGATATTAGTTCCGCAGGAATAATGTAGCCTCTTGGAACCGTTGATTCTACTTTGGCTTCGAAGGCACTGTAGTTGGTCACATCTGGCACGTCCACTACATTAGCTGTCCGAGCGTGTTTTGTTTTGCCAAGCGTATCCAAATAAGCAATGTACTCGTAAGTTCTTAGTTTAAAAGGTTGTGGAGTGGGCACCATTTTATAGCGAACACCATTTTTGTAGGTGCCTGCATATTGTTTGATTTTTTGAATGGTTTCGGTCTCACTTTTTTTATTAATCGCCATGATTTGTTTGCCGTGCATGTTGGTGTGTTCCAATATTTCTAGGGCAAATTTATGGGCAGAATTAATACGATGATAAAACTTATCGTGCGCAAAGGTTTCACTAAGGATGGCTATTTTGTTGCGTAAAGCAAACTGATTGACCAAATAACGAGGATGGTGATTATAAGTATAAAACTTCTTAGGCGGCCAACCTTCTGACAAGGAATAACCACCATAAATATCAAAATGTAGGTCATATTTATTCAAGGCATTCTTTTTAATTTGCGGCAACATCACATCTCTAGTATACGCAGAGGTAGCAGGATGCCCAGCAGCATGATAACTATGGGCATAAGTAAGCTCATTGGCATGCCAAACGCCATTGGTGGTATGCATATCTACAAAAACATCTGGATCCCATTTCAGGATCAAATTTTTCATTAAACCTTTCGTTTCTACGGCATCCATTTTGATGCCATCTCTATTCAAATCCCAATCGCCACCACTGCGACGGCTTCCTGCCAAATGGGGACAATGTTCTTGAGATTTTCGATGCGTTGCGGATAGTTTGTTGTTGCCATCTGGGTTATAATTAGGAACAAAAATAACAATCTGATTATTGAGCAAATAGGTTTTGTCTCCAAACAATATTTCACGCATCAGCATCATCAAAGCTTCCTTTCCTTCTACTTCTCCGCCATGAATATTTCCTTGGAAATAAACAATGGGCTTGCCCGAAGCTTTGGCAGCGGCTGGGCTAGTAATCTTAGGGTTTGCCATAATGACCATTGGAGCCGCCAAACCACTGTCGCTAAGCAATAAGGTTTCTATATGGACCAAATCACTCTGCTTTTTGACGGCATCAACAAAGGCAATCACCTCTTCTGAAGTAGAGGTTTTGTCAAAAGCCGTTTTTTCTGGTGTTGTTAATAATTCATAGTCAATTTGGGCGTATAAGCTGAGCTGGAAAAGGCTTAATGCAAAGAGGAGTAAGGCTATTTTCATAACATTTATTGGTTGAGTAAGTTAAAACAAGGTGCAAAATGAGTGGCAGGCATTGGTTTCTTTGAACTGAAAAATTCAATAGGAAAGGTCTCTCCATTGGTGTTTAAAGAAATACGGTCTTGCAAATGTTTGATGGTGCCTTTATTGCCATCTAAAATATGAATGTGTGGCGGGATAAGTTGTTTGATAATTGGCTTAAAATAAACAAAATGAGTACAACCCAATACAATCGAATCAAATTCAGCCCAATTAATCTTTGAAAAAGATTGGCTTAAATAAGCATGAACCTTCGAACCTTTAAATTCAAAGTTCTCGGCAAAAGAGACGAGTTTTTGTAATGAAAGCCGTTCTACTTTGTCGGTCGCATTTAGGTTTTCAATCAACAATTGGAGTTTATTTTCTGCTAAGGTTTTTTCAGTGGCACAGACAAGTGTTTTTTTATTGCTGGGCAACTCCATCGCTGGTTTTATGGCGGGTTCCATGCCAATAATTGGAATCGAATATTGTTGTCGTAAATCTTTTATCACAACACTTGTTGCTGTATTACAAGCCAAAACTAAGGCTTTGATGTCCTGTTGGACTAAAAAATCAACCACATCAAAAACCAATGCCTTGATGGCGGCACTAGATTTAGTACCATAAGGCGCATGATCAGAATCAGCAAAATAGATATATTGCTCCTGTGGCATTTGCTTTAAAGCCTCGTGCAATACCGTCAAACCACCTAAACCTGAATCAAAAAATGCTAGTTTTTTCATAAATGCTTACCTTGAATATTAACACTTCGTGGAGTTTTTAGTTTTTTGATAAAAAACATAAAAACACATCTTATATTAAATTGATTATTAAATAATTAGTGCTTTGAGTGTGTGAAATTCATCTAGCTGATAATCCATCTAATATGATTTCTACACGAAGTGTTGGGAGTTTTTGCTGTGCTTATAAATTATATCAACGTTTGCTAGGCGATGTATAAAAGTACTGTTTTTATGAGTAAAAGTACAAAAAAGCCCCAAGTAGCAAAAGCTACTTAGGGCAAATATCAATGGGTTTTTTATGTTTTCGTTTTTACGAAGCGTTACTCTTTGATTACTTTCTCTGTAAATTGAGTCGCTCCATTAACAATATGAAGGATATAGATACCACTTATTTCCTTGCTCAAATCAACTTCAATATTCGTGTCATTTTGAACTTGTTTTTCTAAAACCACTTGACCCAAAGCATTTAATACTTTGATGTTGGTTTCTGCTGTTTCAGCGTCTTCTAGTTTAATGTTTACCAATCCTGTTGTTGGATTAGGGAAAGTACTAACCGTAGTTGTCTCAAAAGTTAGAGGCGCATCGTTGTTTGTGATCTTGTTACGGCTATTGTTTTTATTCTTGTTAACACCATCCAACCAAGTAAACTGATTGATGTATACTTGGCAGCCTCTAGGATATTCTCTTCTTAGTGTTACGGTATATTCAACGCCTGTATAATAAGAGAATCGGATTCCGTCAAGATATGGAATTGTTGAAATAATTGCTCCATTCTCATCCACAACCGTCCATATATTGTTCACTCCAAGCATAACACTACTAGGCTGACAAGAAACTTGGTTGCCAAATAAAGGACTAAAGCTAAAGTTTGCAGCAGGGTGGTTGTTGTGAATTTGTAGTAAATCAGTGACAATAATACTAATGGTCTCTGTACATCCATTTGCATTAACAACAGCAGTATAGGTACCAGGTCCTAAATAAGGAACTTGATATTGAGCTCCTGAATTTGTAATAAAAATAGTGTTGCCATTTAGATCGGTATACGTCCAGCTAAAACTGTAAAGAATTGGACCAAATGGATCAGAAGACCAACCAATGTAACCTGGCGTATGTTGTGTTAGAGAACAGAAGGTAACATTTGCAGGGTGCTTAATTCCTACACCTGGATCATATACTGTAAATGAATGTTCTACGACACAACCTGCTTCATCGTAAGCTCTTACGGTATAAGTTCCATAAGAAGAAGGCGTAAAGAAAGGTCCTGTTCCTACAGAAAATGGAACGCCCGATTGTGTCCAAATATAAGTGACACCAGGTTGACCCAAAATGCCATTAGAATGAGCAAAGATTGGTTGGAAATTACCACTACAAAAGGCATAAAGACCTTGCATGTTTAATTCAATTTCTGGTTGAATGACAAGGTCATAAGTTTTGGAACAAGTTATTCCACCTTCTTGATAGGTATATACAAAACTAACCGTACCCGATCCAAGTGTCGGACCATCTATTATGTATGGGAAATTAAAGGTGTTTGTAAAAACATCAACAATAGTTACCCCATTGGCTGTTACAGAAATAGGTGTTGAACTGCCATTGTGAAGGTTTGAAAAATCATCCATTGTGAATTGATCACTTTCATTATAACACAAACTAGAAGGTAATGATAATCCTATAGCTGGATTACTGACGGCAATTTCAAAACCAATGGTTTGTGTACAACCTGTTGTATGGGTAACATCTACGGTGTAGTTCGTGGTGGTGGTTGGAGTAAGCGTGTTAGGATTGTTAGGGCTCCAATTGCTATACGTAAATCCACTAGCTAGAGGGACGCTAGCGATATCACCAGGGCAAATTACTTGGTCGGCTATAGATGTCGTTGGCGCTACGTTGATTGGGATGAATGCAACGATTCCACAGACTGAATTTCCAAAAATATTATTTGATACCGCTAAATAATTATCATGTGTAGGCGCAGAAGGAATCGTAACCGTAACCGTTGTGTTATATGACCAAGAACCGAAGTTAGGTGTTCCTGTGATACAAGGTGAAGGAGAAGGGCAAACGCTACCAATTGGACTTGCACTTGCTCCAAGCGATGTGGTGTTCGTTAAGGCAATGGTTGCCCAAGAAGAAGTATTAAAGTTTAGTTGTGCTCCATTTTTAATACAAGTTTGTTTAATAACCAATTCATCTCCAGGGCACAGTTGAGCAAGCATAGGATTTGTCGTGACATAATGAGGTATGTTAGCGGTGGAAGCAGTACCCGTAAATGTTCCTAGATTTACAGAGTTCCTAGATATTTGTAATGTAAAATCTATAGAGGTTTGGGCAAAAAGACCTTGAGCGGCTAATAAGTAGCTACAAATGAAAAATAAAAAAAAATTGGACTTCATATTAAATTAGGTTTTAATAAAAAAAAATAAATTTGATCAAGGTTTAGTATACATTAATTAAGTTTATTGCGTTATTACAATAAAGGGAACTTAGAACGCTTAATCCCTGCTAACTACTTTACCTTTCGATTACAAAAGTAGTCGCTATTTTTTTTGATATATAACCAATATTTATAGTTTTTTTACATCCTTAATGAAAAGTTCCCCGCTGTAATTAATTGATTTACAAATAATTAATGTACTATGGCTGTTACACCCAAAAGCAACTTATTAGAGTTGATAAAGTCCTTAACCACTAGCGAAAAACGCTATCTAAAACAATTCATCAATAATTCGGGAGAAACAAAAAGTAATCATGCTAAGCTCCTAGATGCTATTGTAAAACAAGAAGTTCCAGATGAAGAAAAGTTAAAGAAGAAGTTGAAAAACACCTCTATTGTTAAGCAATGGAGCCGAGTCAAAAATTATTTATACAACTACATTCTTAGAGTTTTACAAAGTTATTATCAACAAGATGGAGAGTTTGAAGTGCTGAATAACCTTCAACAAATTTTCATTCTTTATAAAAAGGGCATCTTCGAAGAAGCGTATAAATTATTGATGAAAACTAAGTACCTCGTCTCCGAAGGGAGTTACCCAACCTTGCTTCCTTTTATTGCAGATTGGGAAATGAGAATGGGACATATTGCGCAGCGTTATGGCATCGAAGATGGAGTCGTAGATTTTGAAGAAAACAATAATAGTGCAATAGATATTGCTGGTAATCTCTTGGAGTATAATAAACTTCGAGTGAATATTTTGAGTAATAAAACAGAAAAAGGACGGTATCTTCGAATGAAAGAGGACAACGAAAAGGTGTTAAATGAGGATCATTTTTGTTCTTTGGATAGGGCTAAAAGCCCTATGGCAAAATGGGCTTTTTTAACGACCAAGTCTTTGCTCTATGGACAACAAGGAGACTATCTGAGTGGGTTTCATGAAGCGAAAAAATGCATGAGATTACATGAAGAATATCCGCTGTTGGAGAAGCAAACGCCTTTTGCCTACATTACAACCATCAATACATTTGCCATAGATGCCATTCAAACAAAAAATTGGGAAGAAATTCCATTTATTATCGAAAAAATAGAGGCATACATTCAAGAGTATAAAGCTTCTTCGGTCAGTGTTTTATTAACGAGTATTAAGTACAATGCTTTGTTGAAAATGAGCATTCAGCAAGGGGATTATGCAAAAGGATTGGAGTATGTAGAAGCGGCAGAACTGTTTGTATCTAAAAATAAACACGTTACAAATGTGTATGTGCGAGCAAATTTACTCTTGCATTATGCTGCTCATATTTATGTTGTTAATGGAGCTTATGAAAAGGCATTAATAGCGATTGAAAAATTGGAACCTATACAGCAAATTCCAATTTATAAAACGGCTACAGCTTTACTAAAGTTAATTTGTTTGTTTGAGCAAGACGAAATTTTATTGTTGCCTTATACCTTGCGTTCTGTTTATCGAGATTTGTTGAATAAGAAGGACTTATATGGAATAGAACGTATTGTTTTAAATCTACTAAAAGCAAGCGTTAAGGTGGCTTCTAAGAGAGAATTGGCTCCAATATTCCAAAAATATTTAATCAAATTACAAGCCTATATTGCTGTTGCTCCTAAGGAGGAGTTAGAGTTGTTGGATCACTTTAATTATGTTGCTTGGGTAGAAAGTAAAGTGATCAAACGCCCGTTGATAGCGCTTTTGGAGAACGATTATGAGCAAGCTGTTGCCAAATAAAGCTTCTAGAAAGGTAAATATTTGCTAGAATAGCGGTATCTTTAGGCTTAAATAAAGACGTTTCGTCTACAAAATTAACAAACCATCTTTTTTTTTTTTAATCAAGGGATGTTGCTAAATAGATAAGAACATGGAAAAGGAGAATAAGAACGAAGAAGAAGAGTTTGACTACGATTATGATTATAGTTACGACTACAAAAAACAAGGCAAAGAAGAGGCGGAAGAAGAAACTGAGGAAGATACTGGTGTCAAAGATAGTAATGGGAATATTCTAAGAGATGGCGATACTGTCATGCCGATTAGAGACCTAAAGGTAAAGGGCGCTTCTTTGAATTTAAAGCGAGGAACAGTCATCAAAAATATTCGCTTAACGGGAGATGACAATGCTGTAGAGTGTCGCATTGGTAAGAAAATAATCGTACTGAAAACGGAATTTCTGAAAAAGAAATAAGCTGCTTTTTGTACTTTAATTTATTAGATGCTGTAGGATAAATTTGTTTTATCCTACAGCATTTTTTTGTTTAAGTAGGTAATAGAGCACTCAGTATTTCTAATATATTTCCAATAAGCTCTAAAACAAATTGAGTAAAAGTAGCCTGGAAAAAGGCTATGTCGCACAAAAAGAAAAAGATAACAGAGACATAAAT
>CALDEP010000334.1 GCA_937942475.1 uncultured Aureispira sp. | reverse complement strand
AGATAAAAATTAATGTTCCTGTATAAACTTGTTCTGAATGTTGAAGGCTTAATTTTTAATGATGAATGCTTTATAGTATAATTAGCATTAAAAATTCAGCATTCAACATTAAAAATTAAAACAAGGGTTCAAGAAGCAAATCTCGGGTTCTCAATAGGAATAAAAAAAATCCTGCGTAACATCAGTCATTAAGATTCTATTCATCCCTTATAATAAGCCGTTGGTCTACTAATACCCAAAAATGACCAAACAAGCTTCTTTTCCATCTAATTATAATAAGATATTTTTTAACTTAGATAATGAGTTCTATGTACAGGACAACTTAAAAGCGCAGCGCTCATAAGCGAAGCGATCTAATCCTAGTCTTGGGTAGATTTAAGCTGTAAAATATTTTTAATTATTTTTTGTCCTGTACTCCATAATTAGTTATTATCACAAACCAAAATACTATTCAAATGACAATGAATTGGAGATTATGTTTAACAATATTGTTAATCTTGACAATCAACCAGGTCTGGGGACAAGATGGCGCTCCTTTGTGGATGCGTTATTCCTCGATTTCCCCAGATGGAAAACAAATTGTATTTAGCTATAAAGGCGATTTGTATAAAGTGCCTTCTAATGGCGGAACGGCTGTAGCCTTAACGTTGCATGATGCCCACGATTCTCGTCCTGTTTGGTCGAATGATGGGGAGCAAATTGCTTTTGCTTCAAATCGTTATGGCAATTTTGATGTTTATGTAATGCCTGCAACGGGCGGTCGTCCGACGCGGTTGACCTATCATTCTTCAGATGATTTTCCGACGGATTTTGCCAGTGATAATAGTGGCGTTTTATTTAGTTCTTTGCGATTAGACAATGCACAAAATAGGATGTTTCCATCGGGTCGTATGCCTGAATTGTATCAAGTGCCCGTGAAAGGAGGTCGAGTACAGCAAATTTTGACCATACCAGCTGATGATGCAGTTTATTCTAAAGACGGTAAAACGATTGCTTATCACGATAGAAAAGGATATGAAGATGAATTTCGCAAGCACCATACTTCTTCTGTAACCCGTGATTTGTGGACGTATTCGTTGGCAGATAAAAAATATACTAAGTTGACTTCTTTTGCAGGAGAAGATAGAAATCCTGTTTTTTCCAAAGACGGAAAAGAGTTGTTTTACTTGAGTGAAGAAAGCGGAACCATGAATATCCACGCCATTAAATTGGATGATAAGACCACTAGGACGGTAACAAAATTCAAAAAACATCCTGTTCGAAATTTGTCTATATCTGACGAAGGCTTGATGTGTTTTAGTTATAATGGTGAAATTTACTTGTTGAAAGACGGCAATAAATCAATGAAAGTGTCTGTTAAGATCATTGCAGATGCTCGTTATAATGAAGAAAAAACAGTTTCGATTAGTGCGGCACAAGAAATGGATGTTGCTCCAAATGGGAAAGAAATTGTGTTTATCAATCGAGGAGAAGTCTTTGTGACTTCTATAGAAAGTGGGATGACAAAACGGATTACCAATACCGCAGAAAGAGAACGTACAGCTAGTTTTAGCCCAGATGGACGTTCTATTTTATACGCTAGTGAGCGCAACGGAAGTTGGAATTTGTATCAAACAACATTAACAAGAGAAGAAGAAAAATATTTCTTTAATTCTACCGTACTTAAAGAAGAAGCGGTTTTAGAAAGCAAAAACGAAACCTTTCAACCTGCCTTTTCTCCTGATGGAAAGGAAGTTGCTTTCTTGGAAGAACGCACTGCTCTGAAGGTGATTAATCTAGCCTCTAAAGCCGTTCGTGAGGTCTTGCCAGGAGATAGAAACTATTCGTATGCAGATGGCGATCAAACCTATTCTTGGTCTCCTGATGGAAAATGGTTCTTGGTGAACTTCTTGCAACCACAGCAATGGATTTCAGAAGTGGGCTTGATTAAAGCAGATGGAAAAGAGTCTGTCATTAACCTTACTCGTAGTGGTTATGGTGATAATGCTCCTAAATTTGTGATGGATGGCAAAATGATTATTTGGGGTTCTGGACGTGATGGGCTAAAGGCTCAAGCTAGTTGGGGAGGTCAATCAGATATCTATGCCCTGTTTTTAACAGAGGAAGGATGGGATCGTTTTAATCTAACGAAAGAAGAATATGCCTTGTTAAAAGAAAAAGAGAAGGAAGATAAGAAGAAAAAGAAAGACGATAAGAAGGAAGACGGGAAAGACGATGAAGATAAGGACAAAAAAGACGATAAGGAAGAGGCTGAAGATAAAGACAAAGACGAAATTAAATTGGAAGAAATGCTGATTGATTTCGATGGAATTTACGATCGAAAAAAACGTCTAACCATTCATTCTGCTTCTATCATGGATGCTGTGGTGACTAAAGATGGAGAGAAGTTGTATTACATGGCTCGCTTTGAAAAAGGCTTTGACTTGTGGGAAACAGATCTAAGAACTAGAGAGACTAAAATCTTGATGAAATTAGGTTCTAGAGGCGGTGGAATGGAATTGTCTAAGGACGGAAAGTATCTTTTTGTGGTTAATGCGGGTCGTCTTTCTAGAATAGAATTGGCTTCTAAAAAGAAAAAAGCAATTTCTATAAAAGGAGAAATGGTTTTGAAAGAAGCAGAAGAAAGAGCCCATTTGTTTGAGCATTCTTGGAGACAAGTAGTTAAGAAATTCTACAAGAAAGACCTGCATGGTGTGGATTGGGATTTTTATAAAAAAGAGTATGCTCGCTTCTTGCCACACATCAACAATGGCTTTGACTTTGCTGAAATGATGAGCGAATTATTGGGCGAGTTGAATGCGTCTCACACAGGTTGTCGTTATCGTCCAGCTTATAATAGAACGGCTGATGCAACGGCTAGTTTTGGACTTTTTTATGACGAAGCCTATCGAGGTAAGGGACTGAAAATTGTAGAAGTTATCAATAAAGGACCTTTTGACAAAAAAGCATATAAGGTGGATGCAGGGCATATCATTGAGAAAATTGATGGTGTAGAAATTTTAGAAGGAACTAATTTTTACAAGATGCTGAACCGCAAAGCGGGAAAATATACCTTGGTTTCTATGTTTGATCCTGCTTCTGGGGAGCGTTGGGACGAAACGGTTAAGCCTATCAGCCGTGGTGCAGAATTTGGTATTCGTTACGACCGTTGGGTGGAAAACTGTAGAGAAATTACCGAGCGAGTTTCTAATGGTCGTATTGGTTATGTCCATGTTCGTGGTATGAATACAGGGAGTTACAAGACGGTTTATGAAGAAGTTTTAGGACGAAATGCAGGCATGGATGCTGTGATCGTAGATACCCGCTTTAATGGCGGAGGTTGGTTGCACGATGATTTGGCAACATTTTTAGGTGGTAAGATTTATATGAAAATTCAGCCTCGTGGGCAAGATATCGGAAGAGAGCCAATGTTTAAATGGACGAAGCCTTCTTGTGTTTTGATGAGTGAAGGCAATTATTCTGATGCCCATTTATTCCCTTATGTTTATAGAGCACTGGGGGTTGGTAAATTGGTTGGAATGCCTGTTCCAGGAACAGGAACGGCTGTTTGGTGGGAACGTCTACCAGGTGGATATGTTTTTGGAATTCCTGAAGTGGGCATGGTTGGGAATGATGGTTCTTTTATGGAAAATACGCAATTAGAGCCAGATGTGAAGGTTGCAAATGATCCTTCTAAGGTGACTAATGGTCAAGATCAGCAAATTGAGGCTGCTGTGAAACTATTGCTTAGTGAGGTGGATGGAAAATAGAAAATTATAGTTAAGTTTGTCAAAAGCCTTTGTAGGGAGACCTTACAAGGGCTTTTGTTTTTAATTTTTAGCCCAAGTATTCATACTATGAAAGAAGAGACATCAACAAGCAGTTTTCCAATTAAGAGTTTACAAGAAATTCTATCCATTGGCTATTTAGCCCTCTTGCTATTTGGTTTAATTAGAGAGACGCTTACTTACTGGGCGCTGGGGATTAATATTGTAAGTTATTCTAGTATTTTGGATATTCTATTAAGCCCCGTTATCATCTTGACAGGGAATAAATTCTTGCTAGGAGCTGTTGTAATTATTCCCTTGTTATTTTATTGGGGAACCACGCAATTTGAGAAATTCCATCATCGAAATAAAGAAAAGGAATGGTATCAAAAACGATTTGACGCTGTTCAGATAGAAGAATCGTATAAAAAGGAAAACTTTTCTATCTTATTTGTTCTCTCCATGACCTTTGGTTTGTTGCTGGGCATTTTTTTTGCTTCAGGATTTATGGATGGTCAAGAGCTAAAAGAGGAAATTGAAGCTGGGACTCATAAAATGACACATATCCTAACATTTGAAGATAAAGAAGTCCTTACTGTGAAAATCATTGGACAAAATAGTCAGTATATATTTTATGTCTTGGAGAAGGATACAGAAATAGCTATTTCGCCTATACAAGGGAATGTCAAACGGATTCAAAAAATAAAGAACATTAAAAATAAATAAATTACTTTTTACTTATTTATTTTTACTCATTTATAGTTTTATTGGTGTTTTTGAGTGAAACACGATAGAAGTCTTACCCCTATGATAGTAAGTCAGATCTAAAAGCATTAAGTGGTCCTCTTTATAAAGGAAGCGATTTGTCTTAGAAGTCGATAAAAAAAAACAATAATTTCTACAAGCTCAACCTATGAAATACATTTTCTTACTACTTTCAATTTTGTGCTCTGAAAAGCTTATAGCACAGGATTCTACCGATTATGAATCCAATAAACTAGGACCTTTTGTCAAAAATATACCTCATTCTGCTTCTCCAGAATTGCAGATTTCTGGTGTATGTGTGGATAAAAAGAAGTACTCTTCTTGTGCCTATTTTTATACCCCATCACAAGAAAAAAAAGCAGAAGGAAAGCAAAATTCAGATGCTAAGAAAATAGGGAAGTGGACTTATTTTTATGAGAATGGAACACGTTGCGGAACGGCATGGTTTTCAAAGGAGGGGAATAAAAAAGGGATATGGAAATATTATAAACTAGATGGCAGCTTTGATAAAATGATTCAAATAAAAAAGGAGCAATTTGGAGTGCTCCACCAAAAGGGGAAAGCTAAATTGGAAGTTCCATTGTACAAGATTATGGAACCGCTTTCTTTTTAGTTTATATATTGTAGTAAATAGATTAAAACTTGTTTATTTGCGATATAATTCTCATATTCCCAGATTAAAATATAATAAATTAAAAAACCTAAACTTTAAAAAATGACCATGAAAAACATTTTTATCAACTTGATTTTCCTTTTTAGTAGCTTCTCTTTAGCAGCTCAAGACATGGAATATGCAGAGATCAATTTTATTGGATATGATAATAGTTCGAAAAAAATATACATAAATGATCGCCTGGTTACGGCTTATGGGAGTGGAGAGATTGTGAAACTTAAAATATATTCAAAGGGTAGATTCACTGTGACTATCTTATATGAGGGACTGAGAAAGGAAGGTATTATTGAAATAAAGGAAAATAAAAACTATTATTTTTTGGCAGGATATGAGAAAATCAAGAAAGTTAAATATAATTATGAGGAAGTATCAGAGGAAAATTATAACTATCTAAAAGAGTATTTTGAAAAAAAGAAAGGAATCACTTACAAAGTTCTTAAGGTTGAAGAAGATATTCGCAAACCAATTGGGAAGCTGGAGCAATCTTCTGCTCAGAGAGAAAAACAAGGAACAGGATTTTTGATTAATAATGAAGGTTATATTGTCACCAATTTCCATGTAGTTGATGGCGCTAAAAAAATTACCGTAAAAGGGATTAAAGGTGATTATAATACGCCCTTTCAATTAGAAATTATTGCTGTTGATCGGCAATTGGATTTAGCCTTGTTGAAAGTAAATAGCAAGTTAATTACATTTGAAACACCTCCATATGCTATCGAAAATTCCAAAGCAACTGAAACCGCTTCAGAGGTTTTTGCTTTAGGGTATCCAATGAAAAGTATGATGGGAGAGGAAATCAAAATAACTACAGGGATCATAAATTCAGCGAGTGGTTATAAGGGCAGTATTTCAGAGTTTCAAATATCGGCAAGCGTTCAGCCAGGAAATAGTGGTGGTCCTCTTTTTGACAAAGACGGAAATGTTGTTGGAGTGGTTAGCGCAAAGATTAAATCTAAGGAAGTGGATAATGTTGGCTATGCGATTAAATCAGATTATCTAACTTTTTTCCTTGACCAAATTGGAGGCATCACCTTTAAAAAAGAAGCAGAGAAGTTTGAGGAAACAGATCTATCGAGTCAGGTAAAACGAACTTCGAATTTTGTTTATATTATAGAAACAGAATAAGAGCGTGTCTAAAACGTATTCGTAGTAAAATCTAAAAAAACAGCTTACATTCTATAGAGAATGTAAGCTGTTTGCAATTGTATATAAACGATTATCTGTTTTATGTTCTTACATAAGTCCAAAGAAAAGAATCGCAGCTATAAGGAAAATTCCAGTCATAACACTACCAACAATCATTCCCGCAAGACCAAAGCCTTTCATGGTATGTTTATCTGGATCATTCGCATTTAAGACTAGCGCAATAATAGATATGACTAGTCCAGCAATGGCTAAGCCTATACCAGCAAACAACAGTCCAAAGGTAGCAACTCCTACTCCAATGCCAATAGCGGCAATTAAACTAGCAATAAAAGCAATGAATACAATAAAAGAAAGGATAGAAAGTATCATTCCAATGATTCCAACAACAGGTGTTCCAAATCCATCATCTTTCTGTTTTTCGATGCCTCTAATCTTTTTCTGAATTTTTTGACGTTGTGTCGTGCTTTTGCTTTTTTTGAAGCGATTTTGCAATCTAGTTTGACGCTTTTCTAAGCGCTGTTGGCGGCGATTTTCTTTTTGCGTAACAGGTGGGTTA
This sequence comes from uncultured Aureispira sp., assembly GCA_937942475.1. Lineage (GTDB taxonomy): Bacteria > Bacteroidota > Bacteroidia > Chitinophagales > Saprospiraceae > Aureispira. The sequence continues at coordinate 4,397 of CALDEP010000334.1, read as the reverse complement.
TCATCTCTACTGTCTACTCTTGAATCTTCAAGTGAAAAGCTTGAAAATAAAAAGGTACAAACCAATAGCATCGCTAATAAAAACGGAGCCTGAATAATTTTTTTCATTTCTTTCGAGTTTAAATTAATAAAAGGGATTTCGAATTAAAGTTACACTTAATGCACTTGTGACCAAAAAAAAAACGGACTCGATTGAATCGAACCCATTTTTTTAACTCATGTATGAACTTAATGTTCATTTATTGTACGTAAAATTGCAGTTTTTCTTTAGTGAAACGTCTAGTGCGTGCTTTCATAATCGAAATGGCTTCTTCTTCAGAAGCAAAAGTATTACCATTGATATTGACTAAGTTTTTAGCTAGAATGTCGTAGCGTTTTACCATTAATAAAACCCAAACCAATTGAAAGTCTAAACCTACAAAAACCAAAGATTTATTATCAGAATACTTTTGTAAATTATCTCTGAATTCACCAGGCATATCCGTCCAATGCATATTGGGTACTAGATGATGTCCAATGTGATAGCCATCGTTAAAACATTGTTTGTTATAATTTGAATTAATACAAGTAATACTACTCGTATAATCATTGTTAGGATCATCTTGATCTACAAAAGCATGCTGTCCCCAGTTTCCAGACATCATTGCCAAACGAATGATTAACAAAGGAATAACAAAAATAGTCATGGTAGCGCCAAAATTAACAAACTTACAAAGCAAGATCAATAGAACTAAGTAGGTGAACTCTGCTCGAACGGCTTTAATCCCAAGTGGTTTGCGGTTTTTGCCGAAGAAATACTGTGCTAATTCAATGATTCCAATAAATAGGAAGCGAAGGTAATAATGCATAAAACTAAAGAAACTATCTCTTTGAAAAGGCATCGTTGAACTCTTATCCTCTGGCATATTTCCCTCGTTGTGATGCATGCCCAAATGATGTATAAAATACAATTCTGGAGATTGCCCAAACAATGGTCCTAAAACAAAAGGAATGTATTTGTTCCAAATTTGATTTTCTTTCTTAAAAAATGGTCGGTGACTGGTATTGTGCAACATCAACATATAAGGCCCTAAAAAGATGGCAATACTCAACACTAAATGAAACGCTGCCCATGCCCACCAATAATTGCCAGTAAGCAAAGGGGTGTATAAAAGGATGGCAGAAGGGATTAATATAAGGGTGATTTTTATAATCAAATGGATAAAAGGTAAATCTCTTTCGTCTCTAATTTTAGTGACAAAATATTTATCCATTCCTTTTAACTCTTTTTTTACGAATACTGGATCCGTATTTACTGGAAGTTCTTTCATTGTAAACTAGATTGATTTCAAAAAATTAGCACCTATAATGGCGCTTAACAGCATCTTGTCCTATTCTTGGTGCAAAGATACGTTTTTTTAACGAGTTCTTAGTTTTCAATTCTAAATTGTTGAATAGAATTTTCTAAGAATAGTTTCTATTAACTAGACGGTAAAGTGTGGAAATTCCCCTATGCCGCTTTTGAGGTTTTAGTTGGCTAATGTTAGACCAAATATTTCTTCATAGTGAAAACAAACATAAACAACGTAAATAGGAGAGGCACTGAGCAAAAAGCCAATGCTTGCCAACCAATTTTTGAATACAACTTCTCGTGCTTTAAAATAATAATAGAGTAGCATAAAAGACGTTATAGTAGAAGCAATTAGAGCGACTAGGAGTAGACCATAATTCTCATCATAAGGCAAACTACCTGCACCTTTTAAATTCACCCAAATAAAAATAGTACTAAAAACCAGTACAATAGAAAGGATGTAAGAATCAGAAGATTTGATTTCTAAATGTTCGTCTAAGATGGATTCATCCATAGTTGTATCGTCTTTTTTGATTGAATGATTTACTTCCAAGATTGCACACAAAATTGCAGGCAATTCAAATTGGTGGGATATTCCCACAACTCAGAAAGTCGATGTGATTTATTTTCAATCACCTTAAATTGATGTTGAATGCCTTTTGACTCAAAAAAAGCACTCATGGTAGGACTTCCTGTTCGATTGTTATTCAGAACATATTGATCTTTGCTGCCAATGAGCATATAAATAGGCATCTTACTAGCCAAAATAGCGGCTAAATTTTGATTGCTGGCTTGTTTTAAGCGTTCAATGGCATAATCACTCACAAAAGCACTAGAAACAACAGACGCAAATTTATCTGGAAAATAGAGCGCAAAATTCAAGGCACCCGTAGCGCCTCTAGAATGTCCCAAAACAGAAATTTGAGAAGATTTCATGCTGGTGTGAAAGTTTTTGTGCGCATAAGCCCTCAATTCATTGGGAGCATTACTCGTAATCATCGCCTCATTAGGCTTAGAATACCACTGCATTTCATTGGTGTTTTTTCCGCCACGCAAAGCAATTATAACAAATTCTTCAGCTAATAAGCCCTTGTTCATCCAATGATTTAAACTAGAATCTGTGAGTGTCTGCAAAAAAGTAAACTCGTCTTCGCCTTGACCGTGCATCAAAATCATTAAAGGATATTCTGTGGCATTGTCTTTAGACCAATTGGGTGGCAAATAGACGTTAAAGGCAACCTTCCCGCGTTCTTTGCTGTGAAATGCTGTATGGGTGTAGGTTCCTGTTTTGAATGTTGGAACTGGTTTGTTCCTTTCCGTTGTCTCACTAGAGCAACTCCAAAGTGAGATGAAAGAGCTTATTAATAAGGTTATAAATAGTTTCATTATTGTAATTTAAATCAAAGCTTCTGCTTCTAAATCTCTGTCTTTTTCTGGAAACTGCATTAAATTAGCTTTTTGTAAATTAATTTTACTCATACTGTCTTTTCCTAGCTCTTTAAGAATCAAAGCTCGGTAATAATAAACATAAGCATTGTTCATATCGAGTTGCATAGAGCAATTGCAATTCTCCAAAGCAGCTTCACAATCGCCTAGTTTGAATTGAGCATAACCTTTATTATTATAAGGATAAGCATATTCAGGATCTAATTCAATCGCTTGATTACAATCTAAAATAGCAGCCTCGTATTCTTTGACTTTATTGTAATAATAAGCCCTATTATTATACGCTAGCGTAGAGGAGGGGTTTAATTCAATGACTTTTGAATAATCTCGAATCGCTCCTAAAACGTCCCCTAATTTACTTCTAAGCGTTGCACGATAACTGTACCCATTTTCTAAATAGTCTTGATTATCAGTATCAGAATAAATAACTTTGTTATAATCTTTTAGTGCAGCACTGTAGTCTTCTACAAATTCAGCATGGAGCAATCCTCTAGAAAGATAAGCTAATAAATAGTCAGGATTTAATTCAATGCTTTTATCATAATCGCTTAAAGCAGCTTCTGTTTCACCAAGTGTGTGGTAGCTCGTTCCTCTGTTGTAATAACCCAAATAATCATCTGGTCGTATAGAAATCGCTTGGTTAAAATCTTTTAAGGCAGCAGAATTATGATTTCCTAAACGGGTATAGGCACAACCACGTTTTATGTAAGCCTCAAAATAGAGCGCATCGATACTCAAGGCTTTGTTAAAATCTAGAATAGCCCTTGCATGATTTTTTAGTTTGAGCTGAATGTGTCCTCTGTAATTGTATAAATAGGCATTGTTGTCAAGAAGTTGAATAGCTTTGTCGAGATTCTTCAAGGCAGCTTCAAAATCTCCTGTAGCATCTTTTACAAAAGCTCTTGCAGCATAAGTAAAGGCGTGACTAGAATCAATGGCTAGTGCTTTTAGAGTTGTTTCTAAAGCGGTTTTGTACTCCTCCAAATTGCTTTGAGCAAGCGCTAAATAATAATAAATGTTAAGATAATTAGGCTGAAGCTGGATCACTTTATGTGCGTCTAAAACCGTTGCTTCAAAATCGTCTAGGTAGAAATGAGTAAGTGCACGATTATAATAAGCCATAAAATCCTCGGAATTAAGTTCAATAGCAGCTGTATATTGCTCCAGGGCTAGTTTATATTGCTTTTTATACCGTAAATCATTTCCTTTGTTGGTCAAACGCTCCACTTTTCCATCTCTAGTAATGTGCTCGAAAGGAGAGTGGTAATTCCCAAGAGGAGTAGCCAAATAGTTGGCGGCTTTTTTTAATAAATCAATCATGGTGGGTTTAGTTTTTTTAATTTTTAAGGCAGCAATTATTCAATCGTAATCTCATCTGCAAAAATCCAAGTCGTACCACCTGCACCAAGATGCCATTCAGGGCAAATACCATAATTGGTCGCCACTACTTTTACATAACGAGCTTTTGAAGCCGTTTTTAATTGGAAGGTTAAATTCTCGGTGAAAGCACCATATTTGTTATCAGGAAAATCACTAGAAGCTTCTCCTAGCGTCTGAAAGTTTTTACCATCCTCAGAAATAGCATAAGCCACCTTTTTAGGATAGAAAATCCAAGACTGAAT
>CALDEP010000333.1 GCA_937942475.1 uncultured Aureispira sp. | reverse complement strand
TCCACGACACACCAAAAGAACTGATAACCTTCATCTAAAATAAGTATAGACCCTAAGAAAATAGGAAGTTTTGATCTTTCTAAATTACTTCTAAAAAACGCTTATTTTATGAAACTATCGTACTATTTATCCTGGCTACTTTTATTTGCTTTTGTTTCCATGCAAGGGCAAGACTTAAAACAATCCATCTATTTTGAATCCGCAGATGATCAATTAAAAACAGCAGAAATACAGGTTTTAGATGATTTTCTAAAAGCCTTGCCTTCCAATTGGTCGAGCTATGATTTTTTGCTGGTGGGGCATACTGATAATATAGGTGATGCCGCTTATAATCAGAAACTATCCCAAAATCGTTGTAAAACCATCAAAGATTATTTGTTGGAAAAAGGCTTTGCTGCCAATCAGATTGCTTATGAAGGTAAAGGCTATGAAACGCCCACAGCTTCTAATGAGACAAGCGAAGGAAAGGCTAAAAATCGACGAGTAGAGTTGATTACTTTAAAACGAGGAAGCTTTTCTGAAGCGCCTTTTCAAGTGCCTACAGAGCAAGTTGAATTTAAGGCAGAAGAAGGACTGAACTATATTTATGGGCGTTCTGGAACCGTCATTAGAATCCCTAAAGATGCCCTAGTCTATGCAGATGGAAGTCCTGTGAAAGGGAACGTAGATTTTTCTTATCGAGAATTTCGAGATGCAGCCGATTTTATTGCCACTGATATTCCAATGTTATACGATCATCAACATCAATTTGAATCCGCAGGAATGTTTGAAATGAACGCTTCACAAGCTGGAAAAGAAGTTTTCGTAAAAAAGGACGCTTATGTAGATGTAGATTTTAATTTGACCAATGATAACCTAGAAGGCGTTGGCTTTTTTGAATATCAAGATAATGAATGGTCTAATTTAGGGGCTTTAGATCGAGTAACACAGGAAAATACTTTTGAAGTTAATAATCCTTGTAAGTCCATTTACCGCTACAAAATGCCTCCAATTCAAGATACGTTTCAAACGTTTTTGAATGCCATGAATGCAGGCTATCAATTATCACAAGAAGCAAATTTCGAACAGTTTTATCGCTTAGGTTTCAACACACTACAAGAGCGGTTTGAAGACATTCATTATACAGAAACAGCGTATTTGCATTATAATGAAGAAAAAATTGATTGGAATGCGGTTGCTGAATCTAACGAAGCAATGGGCGTTCAATTTAGGTGCAATACAAATTACAAGCAGTTGGACCCTAGGATGCATTATATCAATTTGCCAGATGGGCTTTCAATGGAATTCGCAAAGACAAACTTAATGCAACGTTTGCCTGAAATGAAAGCCTTGGTTAAAAGAAAATGGATGGTGTTGCCAAAAGGAAAACAGCGCCCATTACCAAGAGTAAAAGCCTTGCAATTGCTAGAAAATCAGTACATGGATCTTCGAGTCAATTATTTGGGAGATAACAATTTTCAGTTTATCCTCAAAGGAATTGGGGTGTACGATACCTTGGTGGCGCAACCTGTTTTTACAAGTGAAGAGAAAAAAAATAAGGCAGCTGTTTCTGAATCTTTAATTAAACAATACCAGCTAAAATTTGCAAAACGCAGCAAGCAATTTGATGAAAAGATCGCTTTCTATGAAGCCAATTGGAAATACTTTTTGGCTTTTTCTAAGTCCATTATGCCCATCGAAGAACAATGCAAAGGCATTAGCAATTGGCTGCGGTATTTTGGTGATAATCAACATATCATGGGACCTCGTTATTATGCCTATACAGGTTTGGGGGGAAATCAAGCTTTGTTAAAACCATTAATGGCGAAAGCGGTGAATGGAACGCCTATTCGATTGCAAAATTTTGATTTAACGCCTCCACCTTCTACACTACAACGATTAAAGTTAGACGGATTTGGCGTATTTAATTGTGACGCACTTCGACGTTTGGGACCAGAACGAATTACGGTAGAAGCGGAATTTTTAGCATCAGACGGCAGCTTGATTGATGCAAAGGTGATCAATGTCATTGATTACAGTATAAACAGTGTTTTGAGGTTAACAAACACTAGCGAAATTAGTTATAATCCTGAAAAACAAACGACAATTGTCATTGTAGATTATTTTGGAGATGCTTATTCGATTGCAACAGCAGAATTGGAACGAAATTATAACAAAAAAAATAAAACATTTATCTTGAAGGCGATTCCTATTGAAGGCGAAAATACCAATGCTATTCGAGGGGCGATTGCTCAACAATAAGAAGAAAAATATTATTATTTATAAAAAAAAACAGCTAATAGTCAATCTATTAGCTGTTTTTAATTAAAAAACTGTTCCATATTGAAAAAGCTGTTTCATATTGAACGAATTTTACTTCTGCTGCATAAAAAAGTTGTCTATACGATTCTCATAAGTATTATTTAGTTGATCCAATTCATTAAATAAATTGGCACAAAGATCCATAAGGGCAGGAATTTCTTCTTTTTTTGGAGCAGTACAGTATTTTTCAATGCTACTCCAGGAAGCTTGTACTTTTTTTAATTCATCGTTAATTTGAGTATTATTAACAGGAGAAGTAAGCATGGCTTGCATATTTTTATTATAATTACCAATCGTACTTTTCATTCGTTGATTAGACAAGTCACCATCAATTTCTAGGGCATTCATAACAAAATAAATAGCAATTCTTTGGGAATAAACTCTTTGCAAACCAGCTAAATGCATTTGATGCGCAATGTTCTCCTGTTTGTTTGTCGCTTCTCCATTTTCTTTGACAAAAAAGGCTTTATACTCTGGAATTGTTTTGGCAAGCACCTCTATTTCTTGCGCCACTCGATCGCAAGTTGCCATCATGACATGTCCTTTTTCGAGTACTTTAATAACACTAATTTCATCCATTTTGTCCCAAGTCGTCACTAAGTTTCGATAGTTTTTCCACATGGTCTTAACGACTCCAACCGTAGCTTTAAGATCTTCGGTAGCGTTAGAAGAACGAATCATAGAAAGCATGTGCTCTTCAAATAAATCTATAGAAGTTAAAATTTCACGCTTGTGTTTGGCAGGCGTATAACCGTAGGCAAGTGCAACATAGGCTTTTGCAATACGTTGGGTCAGCATGTTTTGGTAAGAAGCAACATTGATGGCTTTACTAATGGTTAGTTTTGCACCCAAGTATTCGTACAAGATAGAAATCTCATCTGCTTTTTGAGAAATATTATCTGCGAAAGACATCATCTGATTCACTTGATCTACATCATTGTCTAAATTATTAAGCAATGCATTTAAGTTCGTCCAATTTTCTTGAATCGTGTTTAGTTCTGTTCGGATATCTTGAGATTGAAACGCTGCGTTTTGGAGTTGCGTTAGCGTATTCTTGTAATCATCAATGGCGATGCTTAATTTTCGTTTTGAAATAAAGGCATCAATATTTTGTTTGGAAGCCAAATAAAACAACATAATGCGTTGGGTTAGCATTCGTTGTGTTCCTGTTGTTTGTATTAATTCAATAATGTCTATTGTCTCGGTATTGTTAAATGCCCCTTCACTCAATTCTTTGGCGTATTCCTCATAAGAAACAAATAAAAGGTTAGAAGCATAAAGTATTTCATCGCAAAGCCTCAATAACTTTACCGCTCCTTCGTCATTGATAGACCAATCGGCTACTGCTTTATACTCTTTCCAAAGTGTTTGAACATTTTTTAAGGAAGCCTTGATTTTATCTGTTGGTGTATACCATTTTAGTTCGTCTAACTGACTTTGAAAGAGTTCAATTGCAGCATCTCTTTCTTGATAAAAGGTAGGTTCGTACAAGTTGTTGTTGAGGGCTAAATAAACTTTAGCAATACGTTGTGTTAAGGTTTGTTGGCGGGCGGCTTTGTTGATTGCCTCTCGGATGGTAAGCCCTTCAAAAGCCATGAGTTCTCCCCCGAAACATAGTGATAGTAATAGGATTAATATTCTAAGCTGCATGATTTGATTGTTGAATGAAATTAGTAAATTATTTTGAATAAACAGGTTCTCTGACAAGTCGAAAACTCAGCGCAGCTAATTTTTTATAAGTCGTACGTTCTTTGATTAATAAGATATTAAGACTTTCTACTTAAAACTTACGACGTATAAAAAATTAGTATGCTTAAACCATTTAGCCTTTGAGTTGTCAATCAACTAATAAATAGTTGTGTAATAACGCCTATTATGTACTAGTTGATCTGCGACTATTGTACCAAAAAGTAAATTTTACTTTTGGGTAGTTAAATTTATTTTTTATTTGCAAATATTCATTACTCCGTTGAAAACCCGAAGGCTTAGCGTAGCTAAATCGTATTAGCTTGATTATCAATAGGATGTGTTTTTGTTAATTAAAGCGCTAAAAAGCTGATAATCAAACTAATGCAAGATGCTTTTTTATGTTTTTTATAGAACCCGAACTAAGCGAACTAAAGCGTAGCGCTCAGGAGCTTAGCGACTAACAAAGCGACCTCACGTAAGTAACACCCCGTAAGAAGCAGCGTAGCCAAAGGCTCACGAAGTAAAAACTAAAAACCACGCAGTAGCAGCGTAGTTAATCAGCGGAGTATTAAAATGTTAATACACAAAAAAATATATGTTTTTATATTTAATGAATTGTTGTAGTTTTTAACCTAACGATCCTATTAGATGCCAAGAGGCATAGGTTGTGTTTGAAAATTATCACGAAGGTAATTTGTTTAAGACCTATAGGGTTATAATAATAAGGTAAATGTAAGGTGATTCTGTTGGCCAGAAGTAAATTTGCCTTGGGATAGGCACAAATTAGAAATGACAATAGTAGTAGTAGCTATTTGGGGTTTATAGGGTCCTCTTTTTCTAGTTGATTAATAATTATTTTAATTTGTTGTTCGAATTTTTTTTCTACATTTTGGTCAAAAGGGTTTTCGTATTTTTGATTCAGTTCAATGTATTGACGAAGACATTCTTCTTGATGTTCTAATTCTTCTTGAATGTCAGTGATCATCAACTCATTATAAATAGCTTGCTCTTCTAGCTTGTTTTCTCCATCTAATTCAGCTAGTTTATTTTTGTGTAAAGATACTTTTTTGACTTGAGCATTTTGGTTTTTTACGCCAGAAATTCGATCTAAGTTTTCTTTATGAGAAACAATTAGTTTTTCAAAAAGCTCTTGTTGCATGAGTGTTAAGGAGATATGATCGCTGTATTTTTGAACAATTTTTTTTGTATTTGCCAGAACATCAGGAGCCATTGTTTTAGACAAATCCCGTTCATAATAGAAGTGACGATCTAGCGTCGTTGGATTGTAATATTCAAAAAATAAAGCTTTATTTTTTACTTCAACATAGGATTTTTTACCCACATCTTGGAGCAGGTCTAATTGATCTTTGCAGATGCTATTGATTTGATTTTTGCAGGCTGAAATATTACGCTCACAATCGTAAATTATATCTCGGAGTCTTTTTTCTATGGGAACCGTATATTCTTGTGCAGGAGTGCTGCTTTCGTCCAAAATAGTTTCTTTTTCCCCCTGTAAGGCAGCTTGTTTGTTGGTCGCCCAGACACCTACAACTATCGAAGTGACAGTTCCTATAATAACCCCAAGAATGATTTCAATTCCCATCTTTATAACTAATTAATTTATGTGTAACCAATTAAACTTGCCACAAATATACCTAAGTAAGTTCCAATAATCAAACCTAAAACGCCCAATGCCATACCAGGAGCCAACATTTCTTTATTTTTAATCGCACTACATACTTGACCAATAAAAGGCGGTCCAAAAATGCAAGCCGTAGCGGTTACAATAAAGGTATCCGTATCAATTTTAAAAATCAGGGCAAAGATTAAATGCAAGACTAGTAAGCTGATGACCAAAATAGCATTAAAGGTTAAATAAGTAGGTGCTGCCGCTGCCAAGGCTGAAAAGTTAGCCATGAAACCTACGGCAAGTGCAAAAATAAGCAGCAAATATTGTGCAAATTCATAAACTCCTTGGAGTGATTGCACCTTAGGTGAAAATGAAAATAAAATACTAGTAGTTGATAAGACAATCATCAATAGCATTTCATTCAAATTACCATCTGCTCCAGGAAAAACCATTGCCAAGGCTACTGAAAACAGAATACAAAGTATGGCTAAGAGGACCGCTTTACCTATTGGAGCTAATTGCTCTTTTGTAAACGAATTTGAAGCAGATTTAGTTTCCTCAAGCCTATTATTTACAGAAATAGGAAGGCTATCCAGAATGTCGTCTAGTGGAGCTTGCTTGTCTTGTTGTGTTTCTATTTTAGCAGGAACAAAAGCAGGCAGAAATAGCCCATAAAAACGTTTGGCAATAGAGGTTAGAAATAAAAAGAAAATGCCCGAGCAAAATACATCCGTTGAATTCAGAATAACAAATAAGTCGTGTGGGGCATTTAAAGCGTAACTAATGGCGACCATATTGGGCGTGCCTCCTACATAAACGCCAACCATACATCCTGCTGTTTGTCCGAGATGTGGCAAGTCGGGAAACAAATAAACGGAGAAAAGGGTAGCGACTAAAACGGCAACAATACACAAGCCAAAAGAGATCAAAAACTTAGGCGCATAACGAACCGAGCTTCTAATGTCACTAGTCATGAGCAACATCGGAATGGCAAATAAAACAGAGGCTGCTGTAGCCGTTTCGGCAATAGAAAAGGCGGTTTGTTGCTTCGCCAAATTAGGCAACCACCATTGTTGGCTATTTCCAAGAATTACTCCAACGATAAAACAAATGACCACATCACTTAATATTGCTGACAATTGAATTTTCTTGCCTAGTTTTTGTAAAAAATAAGGCGCAATTATAAAAAAAAGCACCAAAAATAGGATTAATAATAATTTCATAAAAAAGGAATAACGGCTGAATGTAAATCCTCAAAGAAGATTAGAATGTCGTCTTTGGATCAAATTTTTTATCAAAGTGTCAAATTGTAATTTAATAATACAGATAATTCTAGTCAAAAGCTTATTTTAGGGGCACTTAATATTTTATAGAAACATCAATTGCTACCAACCCAACGGACCTCTTTCTTGTTGGTCGCTCTACTAAAGATAAAACTATATGAAAAAGCGCGTTTATATTGATATGGATAATACCCTTTGTGATTTCACGTCCAAATCAGAAGAAATGAAAGCCTTGAGCAAAGGAACCTTGCGTTATCCCCAATCGAAGTATGGATTTTTTACTAGTTTAGAACCCTTGCCAGGCGCTATTGATGCCTATCGAAAGTTGGAAGAAATTTTTGAAGTCTACATTCTGACAGCGCCCTCGTATCTCAATCCATTGTGCTACACAGAAAAGCGGGTTTGGGTAGAAAATCATTTAGGCTTAGAGACGACCAAGCATTTGATTATTTGTAAGCGAAAAGGTTTACTAAAAGGCGATTATTTAATAGACGATCATTTGTACCCTGAGTTTGAGGGGGAGCAAATCCAAATTGGCAAAGCTCCTTTTGAAACCTGGAAAGAAGTGCTAGATTACCTCTTGGTCTTAGCCTAAGAATGTTCGTTCTTTGACAACTCGTGTGGTAATATTTAAACCACTTTTCTATTAGACAGTATAGGTCGTAAGTTTTAAGTAGAAAGTCGTCTATTTTCTGTTTATAATAAACGACTTACGACTTTCTACTTATATCCCAATTCATAA
>CALDEP010000332.1 GCA_937942475.1 uncultured Aureispira sp. | reverse complement strand
AGCCTAATCAATTGTTTGCGTAACTTGAGTTAATAACTGATCTTACGCAAGAAATAATTAGATTGATAAATAAGCAAAGAGCGGTTTCAGTCGTAATTGAAAAAAGCTTTTTGCGCAACAGGAGTTACTTCATACAATCCATAAAACGTGCTATTCAATTCACTCATATTTTTAGTGTTTTTTGTACTCTTTTTTTTAGTCTGGACATGGGCTAAAAAAGAAGACCTACGCCGTTGGGTCTGTATGGTTGTTTTTTCCTTTATTTTTTATGCTTGGTGGGATTGGCGGTTTTTGTTTTTAATCCTTTTTAGTGGCTTGGTAGATTATGGAGCTGCGCTTAAAATGGAAGCAAAGCCAGCGCAAAAACGCTTTTGGTTAATCGCTTCTTTATTGGCGAACATAGGGAGTTTAGCAATTTTTAAGTACAGTGGATTTATAGCAACATCCATTGATAATTTGGCACTTAACTTTGGTTTAGAATGGGAGGTGTACAGCCGTTTGCCTGCTTTTTCATTGATTGTTCCTGTCGGCATTAGTTTTTATACCTTTCAGTCGATGAGTTATACGATTGATGTTTATAAAAATAAACTAAAGCCAGTTAAAAATATAGCACACTTTTTTGCCTACCTATCCATGTTTCCTCAACTAGTGGCAGGACCAATTATACGAGCCAAAGATATGCTCCAACAATTGGCAAAAGAGCAAGTGCTTAGACCCGTCGAAGTTTGGTTAGGGCTGCGTTTGATGGTCTATGGGTTTTTTCAAAAGATGGTCATTGCAGATAACCTAGCCCCAATTGTCAATCAATCTTTTTGGAATAATAACACCCAACCTTCTTGTATTTATTGGTGGATGGTCATGTTGGCTTTTTCCTTTCAAATCTACTTTGATTTTGCAGGCTACAGCTCTATTGCTAGAGGTTTAGCTAAACTAATGGGCTATCGTTTTAAAAGCAATTTTAATCACCCCTACCATGCAATTTCCTTGCGAGACTTTTGGTCAAGATGGCACATTTCGCTATCGACTTGGTTTCGAGATTATGTGTATATTCCATTGGGTGGAACACGAGGTGCTAAGTGGAAAGGCTATCGAAATATGTGGATCACCATGCTTATTTCAGGCTTGTGGCATGGACCTGCGCTTAATTTTATCATTTGGGGAGCCGTACATGCAACTTGTTTGAGTGTAGAGCGCTTGACAAAATGGCCTAGCTATTTGCATCAATTTAGCTTAGGGCGAGGCTTGGCATTTTTTATTGTACTAATGCAAGTTGTGGTGGCTTGGGTATTTTTTAGAGCGACTAGTTTTGAACAGGCGATAAGCATTGTCGGAAATTTATTTTCCACTAATTTGGAAGGAACCAACTTAATCGTAGAACAATATTTTAATACCTTGGTCTTTTTAGGATTAGCAATAGGAGTAGAAGGTTGGTATTACCTCAAACGAAAGCATAAAAGAATACGTCTAGCCACCAAAAGTGTGACTTATGATAGCATTAGCATGGCAATTTTGATTACCGCCTGTGTTTATTTTAGAGGTCCAGCCTCTGAGTTTATTTATTTTCAATTTTAGAATTATGAGTACTTATCGTCAGCGAATTCTACTCAGTTTGGGTCTAACGCTTATCTTATTGATAATTGGAGGTTGGTATTTTCCAGAAATTCCATCTTCTTCCATGCAATCTGATTTGTTTTGGAGCAACAAAGTAGAACCCAACGAACAGTTTGAGGTGGTGTTTATTGGCGATTCTAGAATTTATAGAGGAATTAATCCTGTTATTATAACAGAAGAACTAAGCGAAATAGATTCTTTTAGTGTGTTTAATTATGGCTTTTCTTCTGCGGGTTTAGACCCTGCTTTTATGGATGCAGGAGCAGCTTTGTTAAAGTCCAGTTCCAAACAGCGCATTCTAGTTTTGGGCGTGACGGCTTCTTCTTTGGCAGATGAAAACTTAGCAAATCCACATCATTGGCAAGAAAAAAATCGCCATCCAGTTGAAATTTGGCAACGAAAATACATCAATCCTTATTTAAGCTTTTTTGACCCAACAAGCCCTTTAGTATTGCGCAATGCTTATCGAGGAGAGAAAATAGGTTATTATCAAGAACACCAACAAAATGGCTGGATTGCCTCCGATAAATTGCCGAGAGACGATTGGAACGGTTATGGACACATTCAGAAGACTTATCCTACCGTAAAATTTAGTTCTTCTGTTCGTGAAAACCTAATCAAAAAAGTGGCGGAATGGGAAGCCGAAGGCATTCAAGTATTTGGCTTTCGCCCCCCTGCGGCGGCTCACTTTGAAGCCATTGAAATGCAATATTATCCAGAAAAAGCATTGATAGCACAATTCGAGGCAGTGGGAGGGACTTGGATTGAAATTTCCAATCGAAAGAGTTATATTACTTATGATGGTAACCATTTGGAAGAGCAATCTGCAAGAAAATTATCTAGATTTGTCGGCAAGGCAATCAAAAATAGTTTGAAGCCCAAAGAACGCCCTTTACTTTTGAGCAGTACCTTAGATTTTGAAACAAAATCACCCGAATATTCAGCCCCCTTTCAAGCCGAATTATTAACAGAAAAAGAAGTCTTTCAAGGAAAAAAAGCCTACCTCGTAAAACCACAAAGTTATTCTTGTACCTATATCACTTCTTTAGACTCGTTTCTAAACCAAAATCTATATATTCGCAGTTCCTGTTGGATGAAAACAGAAAATAAAGAACAAAGCGCAAAAGCACTCTTGGTTTTTTCTATTCAAGATGCCAAGGAAACCCTTTTGTGGAAAGGGACAAACTTGATGACACAAAGCTTAAATCCTAGCAAATGGAATCAATTAAGTGTTGCCGCAGACTATGCTAACAAAGTAGCAGGCTGTACTTTAAAAGCCTATGTTTGGAACAAAGGAGATACAACAGTTGTGATCGATGCGCTTCAAATAGAGGTGCTTCAAGCTTCAAAAAATTAGATGGAAAAAAGCCTCAAATATCAAAAAATAAACGACCTGTTAACGCACCTTGCTTTTGGCATTTGGGCGGTTTTGGCTTTGTGGTTTTTTCAAGAACGCTTGTACAGCGACTCTGGCTTTTATTTATCAAAAGTGATTACTTATGAAAGCTTTTGGATTGAGTTGAGTCGATTTGTTTTGGTGTTTTCAGAGTGGTTGCCACTTTTGTGCATCAAGCTAGGCTGTAGTTTGAAAACGATTTTAATTGCCTACTCTTTGGGGCATGTTTTGTTTTGTTATGGCATCTATTGG
>CALDEP010000331.1 GCA_937942475.1 uncultured Aureispira sp. | reverse complement strand
CAACATTTATTAAGCGAGCCTTTTTGCGAACTTCTTCGTCCTGTCCTCGTTCTGATAGCTAAGGCTATCAAACTGCGGGAGTCCTCGAATTTCATCAAAAATCCTCTGTAATAAAAGTCAAAACTTATGTTACACTGTACTCAGGCTTATTTCAACTTATCTAAACTATCGATTAGTAATTGAATTTTAGCTTTACCATCGGCTAATTTCTTGCGTTCTTTGTCAATTACTTGGGCAGGCGCACCATTAACAAAACGTTCATTGCTCAGCTTTTTCTCAATACCCATGACAAAACCTTGCTTTTGTTTGAGTTCTCCTTCCAGCTTTTTGCGTTCCGCATCTACATCAATTTTTTGCTCAAACAATAAGTAATATTGTTCCGTTCCAACGATAAAGGCAGCGCCTTCGTGTTGATCTTCTGTTGTGTAGTCGAAGCTTTCTAAGAAAGCGATTTTTTCAATCGTTTCTTTCAAGCCATCTTCTGCTAAGAAGGTACGAGCCGCTTCCGTATCTTTTACTAATAATTCTAGCAATTCTTTTTTAGCCAATTGTCCTTTATCACGCGCATTTCTAATAGAGCCAACTAAATCTTTTAGAATACTAGTTTTGTATAAGAATTGCGCATCAAAAGCTCCAGCAGTAGGCCAAGTACTTACGGTACAATCATCTCCTTCGGCACGATTCTCACGCAAATGCGCCCAAATCTCTTCCGTTATAAAAGGCATAAAAGGATGCAAGAGCGTCATGATTTTCTCAAAGAAATCAATCGTAGTCTCTAAAGTAGCTCGATCAATTGGTTGTAGATAATCAGGCTTAATCATTTCCAAATACCAAGAACAGAAATCGCCCCAAACAAAATTGTACAAGGTTTTAACCGCCTCAGACAAACGCAAGCTCTCAAAGCTCTTTTCTACGCTTTCCAAGGTTTTGTTGTACTCATTCTCTAGCCATTTAATGGCAAAAGCATTGATATTGGCAATACGCTCTGTCGCAGGTTTTTCAATCACCTCTAAGCCTTTGATCATACGCAAGGCATTCCAAAGCTTGTTGGAAAACTTACTACCCGTATTACACAAATCCGATTCGTTGCGAATCGCTGTTTTTGTCTTATCAACAAAAGGCGCATCAAAAATAACATCGCCACCAGCCGCCGCCGCAGATAAAATACCATAACGAACGCCATCAGCGCCATATTTCTTGATCAGTTCCAAAGAGTCAGGAGAGTTGCCCAAAGACTTACTCATTTTGCGACCCATATTATCACGAACCATTCCTGTAAAGTAAACGTGCTTAAATGGATGCACGCCTTTCTCTTTTGCTAAATCTTCACCCAACAAACCAGGCGCCCATTCGTAGCCAGCCATTATCATACGAGCCACCCACAAATACATAATATCCCAACCCGTTACCAAAACATTGGTAGGGTAGTAGTATTGCATTTCTTTAGGATTCTCAAAGGCATCAAAAACAGACATTGGCCACAACCAAGAAGAAAACCAAGTATCAACAACATCTTCTTCACGCTCCAATTCCTCTATGGTAAGATTTGGATTGTTCAATTTTTCTTGTGCTTGTGCTAATGCTTCTTCAGGCGTTTCGGCTACAAAAATTTGTTCTTTGTCTTCCTTCAAATACCAAGCAGGAATTTGTTGTCCCCACCACAATTGACGAGAAATACACCAATCTCTAACGTTTTCTGGTTTCAACCAGTTGCGATAAGTATTGAGCATGTGCTCTGGCAAAAAGTCAACAGGACCATTCTCCACAGCATCCAAAGCCGTCGCAGAAAGTCCGTCCATTTTTAAGAACCATTGTTTGGTCAACTTTGGCTCTACAACAGCATTGGTACGTTCCGAACGTCCAACACTATTCGAGTAGTTTTCTATCTTAACAATATACCCTTGGAATTTCAAATCCTTCGCAATTTGCTTGCGAGCATCTTCTCTGTCCATTCCTACATAAAAAGGGCCTTTTACACGACCATTATCATGCAACATATCAATCACCTCTAAGTTATGACGTTGTCCGATATCATAATCGTTCATGTCATGTGCAGGGGTTACCTTCAGGGCACCTGTTCCAAAATCCATTTTAACATACTTGTCAAAAATAATTGGAACAACACGGTTCACCATTGGAATGATAACCTTCTTGCCTTTTAAATGCGTGTAACGTTCATCGTCAGGATGGATCGCAACAGCAGCATCTGCCAAAATGGTTTCAGGACGAGTCGTTGCAATGGTTACCCAATCATCTTCTGTTCCTTCAATTTTGTAACGAACGTGGTATAATTTAGAATTTTCTTGACTGTGAATAACTTCCTCGTTAGACAATACCGTCTGTGCTGCAGGGTCCCAATTGGTCATTCTCAAACCACGATACAACAAGCCTTTTTTATGTAAATCTACGAAGGTCTTGATAACAGCATCCGACAACTTATTCTCCATCGTGAAACGGGTACGTTCCCAATCACAAGAAGCACCCAACATTTTGAGTTGCTCTAGGATAAGCCCGCCATATTTGTCTTTCCATTCAAAAGCATATTTAAGAAATTCTTCTCTAGAAAGATCACTTTTTTTGATGCCTTTTTCACGTAATAACTTGACAACCTTTGCTTCTGTAGCAATAGATGCGTGATCGGTTCCAGGAACCCAACAAGCATTTTTGCCTTCTAGTCGAGCCTTACGGATCAAGACGTCTTGGACGGTATTGTTAAGCATGTGTCCCATGTGTAAGACACCCGTTACATTGGGTGGCGGGATAACGATGGTGTAAGGCTCACGCTCATCTGGTGTGGAGCGGAAGTAGCCTTTGTCCATCCAATACTGATACCATTTAGACTCTACGTCTTTTGCGTTATACTGCGTTGGCAAGGTCATGATTGAATTTTTTTGTTAAAATTTGTATTAAAATTGGTATAGAAAGTAGTATTCCTCCTTCTAATGAATTATTCTTAATTGTAAATTAAAAAAGAAAGTTCCCTTTTAGAGATCAAGGTACAAATTTAATAAGTTTTTTACCTTTGTGAAATTCCCTTTGAATAATATTGCAGTTATTCTAGTTTTATTATTACTATAACCATAAAAAACAGAGATAGAATGAAGTTAAGTCATGTATTAATTGTAGGTATTTTTATTCTCTTAGGAGTAATTGCTTGTGAAACGCCAGAAGAATCTACGATCAAAGATATCTTTCCAAAACAATTGGATTTGTTACAACATGGTATTCCAATTAAAATTCAAGTCCCCGAAGATGCCAAAGTAACAAATCGTTCGGATAATTTCATGCAAGATGTCTTAATCGAAGGAACCAATTACTATGTTCGGATTTATAGCAATGGAGCAACAGCTCCCCAATGTTCAACGATTACAGAAGAGGCTTTAATAGACATAAAAAAGACCAATCCAACGTTCCGTAAAACTGTTTTAGAGGAGCCTTGTGGCTTTATCTATGAAGTGCAAATCCCTGGAGATAGTACGAAGTGTTATAACTTTAATCACTACACCGTTCGAGGAAATAAGTCGTTTAGTTTTAGCACAACGACTAGTCGTCGTCAGCCTTTTAGTAGAAAGACGGTGGAGCATATTTATCAGGCAGTGAAGGAGCAGGAATAGCTGTTTTGTTGCTTTTCCTTGAAAGCCTAATATGTAAGTGGACGTTTAGTTCTCTTTCGTTTTGGGCTTTTTTTTGATTTTTAATCTAACTTTTCTGTCTGGTATATATAGAAGCATTCTTGTTTTTTTGATGCTTACATTTCTGTTAAGACGTAGGCTTTGAAATTAAGATAGACAAAATGACATTTTAAAAGTGCTTTTAGGTGACAAAATGTCAGCTTAGTTCAAATGGCACATCCCTTGACTAGTTTAAGTAGAAGCTTGGTGTTTTATAATCAATAAAAAAAGAGGTCCAGACTTCTCAAGGTTTTTTTAATGACAATTGGAATGTATTACTCGATTGAACAAATTAATAAAATACTTGAAGGAATAACTTAAAAACAAAAATCAACAAACAATGAACCTAAAGAAATTCACTATAAAGTCTCAAGAAGCTGTTCAAAAAGCACAACAGTTGGCTATGGAGCATGGACATCAGACCATTGAACTTGCCCACCTAATAGAGGGGATTTTGAAGACGGATGAAAACGTTACGCCTTATGTTTTTAATAAATTAGGGGTCAATTTGAATCTAATCAAACAGGGAGTAGTAAGTATCCTGCAATCCTATCCAAAGGTTAGTGGTGGTAGTCAATATTTGTCCCGCACGTCGAATGAAGCGCTTCAAAAAGCGGATTCGTTTCTTAAAGAATTTGGAGATGAGTACGTAGCTATTGAGCATATTTTATTGGGTATTTTAAAAACTAAAGACCAAGTCTCGCAGCTACTCAAAGATAACGGTGTGACCGAAAAAGGATTGATTGCTGCTATTCATGATTTGCGAAAAGGTAGCAAAGTGACCAGTTCTAGTGCCGAAGATTCTTACAATGCTCTTGATAAATATGCTGTCAATTTGAACGAACGTGCTCGGAAAGGGAAACTTGATCCTGTGATTGGTCGAGATGAAGAAATTCGTCGAGTATTACACATTTTGGCGCGTCGTACCAAAAATAATCCAATTTTGGTTGGTCAACCTGGTGTTGGTAAAACGGCTATTATTGAAGGTTTGGCACATCGAATAGTGGAAGGGGATGTACCTGAAGATTTACGTACCAAAGAAATTTATGCGCTTGATATGGGGGCATTGATTGCAGGTGCAAAATATCAAGGAGAATTTGAAGAACGGCTCAAAGCAGTTGTCAATGAGGTGATTAGCTCTGAAGGCAATATTTTCTTATTTATTGATGAAATTCATACGCTTATTGGTGCGGGTAAAGGACAAGGTGCAATGGATGCCGCCAATATTCTGAAACCAGCTTTGGCTAGAGGTGAATTGAGAGCGATTGGGGCAACGACCTTAGATGAGTATCAAAAGTATTTTGAAAAAGATAAAGCCTTGGAGCGTCGTTTTCAAATGATTGTGGTAGATGAGCCAAACGAAGAAAATGCTATTTCTATTCTTCGAGGATTGAAAGATCGTTATGAAAATTACCATAAAATAAATATCACAGATGCTGCAGTTGTTGCAGCTGTTCAGCTCTCTACTCGATATATTACGAGTCGTTATTTGCCTGATAAGGCGATTGATTTGATAGATGAAGCGGCAGCAAAGTTGCGTTTAGAAATGAATTCTGTGCCTGAAGAACTCGATGAGGTAGAAAGAAAAATTCGCCAATTGGAAATTGAGCGAGAAGCAATGAAACGTGAAAAAGACAAAGCAAAAGTTAATTTTATCAATGAGGAACTTGCTAATTTGGAAGACCAGCGCAACCAAATAAAAGCTCAATGGGAAGGAGAGAAAGGGGTGGTCTTGGGCGTTCAAAAAGTAAAAGAGGAAATAGAACAACTCAAATTAGCTGGTAGTCGTGCTGAACGAGAGAGTAATTATGAGAAGGCTGCCGAAATTCGCTATGGACGAATTCCTGAATTGGAGAAAGAACTAGAAAGTATGAATATCCAAATGCAAAAAATGCAGGAGAAAGGGAATCTTTTGGTCAAAGAAGAAGTAGATGCGGAAGATATTGCTGCTATCGTAGCAAAATGGACAGGTATTCCTGTTACTCAAATGCTGAAAACTGAAAAGGAAAAATTAATCCATTTGGAAAAAGAATTGCATAAACGGGTTGTCGGTCAGGAAGAAGCTGTACAGGCAGTTGCTTATGCTATCCGAAGAAGCCGCACAGGATTGTCTAATAAAAAACGTCCAATTGGCTCTTTTCTTTTCCTTGGAACAACAGGAGTCGGAAAAACAGAACTAGCAAAAGCATTGGCAGAGTATCTCTTTGATGACGAAAACCTAATGACTCGTATTGATATGAGTGAATATCAGGAGCGTCATGCTGTTAGCCGTTTGGTGGGTGCGCCTCCAGGCTATGTCGGTTACGATGAAGGTGGACAGTTGACGGAAGCGGTGCGACACAAGCCTTATTCTGTGGTCTTGCTGGATGAGATTGAAAAAGCACATCCCGATGTCTTCAATATCTTATTGCAAGTATTGGAGGATGGACGATTGACCGATAATAAGGGGCGAGTTGTCAATTTCAAAAATACGATCATCATCATGACTTCCAACATTGGTTCGGATGCTATCCGGGAGAATTTTGAAACAATGACGGAAAGAAACAGAGCAGCAACGATTGAGAAAACGCAAACTATGGTTTTCGAAATTTTGAAACAATCTGTCCGCCCAGAATTCCTTAATCGAATTGATGAGGTGGTGATGTTTCAACCATTGTCTAGAAAAGACATTCGCTCTATCACCGAATTACAATTGAATGATCTACGTAAATTAATGGCGGAACAAGGGATTGGGTTAACATTCACAGAACCTGCTATGGATTGGCTGGCAGAAGAAGGCTTTGATCCTGAATTTGGCGCACGTCCGTTAAAACGAGTGATCCAACGTAAAGTGTTGAACAAACTCTCTGATGCTCTTTTGCTTGGGGAGATCGAAACAGGAAGCAATGCTATTTTGGATATCTTTGACGGAACGGTCATTTTTCGTCAGCCAAAGAGCAAAGAAATAGAATATGCAGTAGAGTAAAATAGGAAGGAAAATCATAAACAAGCCCAAATTGCAAAAAAGAGTTTACTCTGTTGCAGTTTGGGCTTTTTCTATTCTTATAATAACAAACAAAATGACTAGAAAGAGAATAGCTTTATCGATGTAAAATTTGAGAAGTAATGGTTCGATCTGTTATTTTAGTGTCTTCTGCTAATAACATAGCTTTGGATAGAATAATAGACAAACCACTGTCTCCTTCAAAAGGCAGAAAGACACCCTGTGTAACATTTTTCTTGCTACGATCAGGAACAATGCAAAGATATTGGTCGTTTGGCTCCATCAAAATATTAGTACTACCAATGTGAATCTTGTAGGTTCTTAATTGACCTTTGACCACCAGAAATTTACCTTTTACCTCTGCAACCTTGCCTATTTTTAGTCGTGGTACTAGATTTTCTAAAATCTCCTTTCTGTTTTTTGCAATCGTCGATAAATCACCAAAAGAATAGCTGGACCAATAATCACGATACGTTGGTAAGCCGCCAGAATCACTCCAAGTAGGATCGTTTCCAACACTTGCCACGCCAACAAATAAATCGACATCACGCAAGACTTCTGAAAAAAGCGTTGTTGGAACATCAATTAAATCAATCGCCTCATCTGTATTCAAATCAATGAATCGAATTTGATTGGTACTAAGATAATTCCAAATTCCAATATCGTTCATTTGGTCATTTTGGTTGATGGATTGCACCCCAAATTCTGCTCTTATATTATATTCAGGAACAACTAGTTCTGCACCTTCATTGCCGCCACCATCCCAGGCACCCATTAGAGAAGCCCGCCAATTCCTACCTTTTGCCAACATCACATATTGATGTTGTTTCAAGATATGCGCTGCCATACGATTGCTATAAGACTTTGTGTTTATTTCTGCTTCTGTTAGAATATAAACCTCCCGATAAGCTTGTTTTAAAGGCTGTTGTAATTTGTGTTCGTATAGAAACGCTCTCCATTTTTTGATTGCTGCGACCGATTGACAAGCTGGATGCCATAAAGAAACCGTAGAAGAAATATCTGGTATAAAGCTTTTGCTTTCATTGTTTATCCAATGTCCCTCAAAAAAGATAGCCGAAGTTTTTGTACCATTTACCTCAAAGACCCAGATAATAGACTTGGCAAGGACAGACATTAATCCATGTTGTAGATACAAGGTATTGAAATTTTCAAAGGTCCATTTTCGTTCTATTCGAAACATTCTGTCTATGCGGTCTCGTTGAGCAGAAGTAATTTGATCAACTTGCTTTTTGGTTTTTTTGATGCTTTTTAAGGCATCTGCATGGTCCTTTTTTACAAAAGCAGGAATAGATTTTTGTAATTTACCATCTGGTTTATACCATTGAAGTAGCGATTTTCCAACACCTGTAATGATAAGTTCGGCTTTGTAGTCTTCAAACGCCCATCTTCTTTGACCGTTTTCTAATCCAAAATGTTCAATGGATAAATCTTCAATTTCATTCAAAGAAATACCTTGTTCTTCCGCCGCTTGATTCAGGTAGTTGTGAATCAATTTCTTGGCATTGGTTTGTTTTATTTTAACTTTCAATCTAGATAATTGCCCAATACCATCCATGCTATTACAAGCATAAAGCGCATAAAAACAGGCATTGCCAACCGCTCCAGCGGTTGCTCCTTGACCTGGTATTTTTTTGTAGCAACGTTCGGCTAAATTGGAGATATTATGAATCAAGGTAGGATCTTGTACTAGAGAACATATCCAAATAAAACCTTTCATAGTATCTGAAGTAGAACTCGTTATAAACTCAGATCTTTCCCAATGTTGGTGTTCCGTGACGACTTCTTTACGTTGTATCAAGCTTGTTACCCAAGCATTAAGAAGGTTCTTGAAGGGGCTTTTTCCAAGCTCTTTTAGGATTGTATTTGCTTCTTTTAGATATTTTTTTGTTGGTTTTCCACCTTTTGCTTTTTTTGCGTGCAGGATTAGTTTGTACCACAAAAAACGTTCGTCATCAGCTATTTGTTGGATCGTCTCATTGGTGTATTCAGCAAAAGAATCGGTCACTTCCCAAAGAGAAGGCTCTACTGCTTGACTTCCATTTTTTAAATAAAAAAGGATGGATTTAACCCTTGAAAGTTGCTTTCTTCGAAGGTTGTCTTCATATCCTCCTTGTAGTGTTTTTAACACCTTTCTTACATCTTCTAGTGCAAGAATGACTTTTTCATTATCATCCCCTTCTTTGTACTGCTTTTCAATTTGATTCAACATAGCGTTTAGCCCAAGGTCATTCATGAAATGGGAAGCACTTCTTTTGGATCGAATCATCGTATCCACCAATCGTTCTACTCCCTCAGGAGTTATTTGTAATTTCGAAATAAAAAGCCTTTTTATATAAAGCTCCGCTAGGCGATACTTTTGAGAACGAACACTGTTGTAGGAGCTAGAATGATGTTTTTTGTTTTGTTGAATACAAAAGATAATGAAATGCACTTTCTTTTCATCGGACCATTTTGCGACCTTATTTTTGTAGGTATCAATCGCCTTGAGTTGGAGATCCCAAGTAGCCTTGTTGCTTCTGTGAAATTCTTCCCAAGAATGCTCTAGCGTTTCTTCAAATTCTAAGGTTTGTGCATCTTTATTTCCTGGCAAAATATTTTTTAATTTTTCTATAAGTTTCATGAACAGAATGGATTTAGAAATAAAGGAAGGAGTAGTAGTAGAGATAAATGCAAGACCTTTATCCTCCGACCAAAGGAGTTAATTTAATGAAACTAATGTTGGTCTGCTCTTTCAGTTCTATTTTTTGTTCCAAATCCATGGATTGGACCTTATTAATTAAAAGAAAATAGCCATTTTTTTGGAAGGCATCTAAAGCAACATAAACCTGCTTTTCGCCATCAATTGTTGCTTTCTTTTTTAATTTATACCCATTTAAAGTCTTTTCTGCGTCAGTTGGTTCAATTAAACCATTGAAAAATTTTGGTAATTTTTTGTTGTATTGAGCGACCTCTTCTAGTACTCTTTGGCTAATAAGTTCTTTAACAGTAATGGTTTGAGATTCAAATTCAAGGTTTAATTCTTGTAGGATTGTTCCAGAAATGGTTTCATCTTTAATGGTAATGAACATAAATGCTGTTGATTGTATAAGGGTTAAAGAAAGAGTAACTATTTTGATTTCGTTTTACGATTTGATAAGCAAATTGTTTCACTAAAGGGTAGCCTTTTATTATTTTCTGATAAGATCTAGCAGTCAGAAATATTCAAGCATTACAAAATGCTTGAAATGAAGGTAAAAAAGCGCAAAAAATAAGAGGTCAAACACCCTTAAAGTGCTTAACCTCTTATTTTATTTCTTTTATTATTATTAAAAACAAACTAGCCCAATTCATCCACCAATTCCATCCAACGCATTTCCTTTTCTTCCAAATCCTCGCCCAACTGATTGAGTTCTTTGGATAATTTCGTAATCTGATCAGGCGTTAAACTAGTGTCACTAAATTGAGCAGTGATTTTTACTTTTCGCTCTTCCAATTTACTAATTTGACGTTCCAAACGCTTGATTTCCTTGCGTTCTTCTTGTGAAATTTTACTAGCCGTTTTTACCACAGGTTGATCTGCAGCCAGTTCTTTCTCTTCTGCCTTGGCTTCAATAGATTCTTGTTTGGCAACCGCTCGATAAGCCGAGTAATTACCAGGGAAATCACGCACCAAACCATCGCCTTCTAGTACAAAAGTATGTTCTACAATCTTATCCATAAAGTGACGATCATGCGAAACAATAACAATACAACCAGGAAAACCTTGCAAAAACTCTTCTAAAACCTGCAAAGTCATGATGTCCAAATCATTGGTCGGCTCATCCAGAATTAAGAAATTCGGATTCTTCATGATAATGGTCAATAGATAAAGTCTTCTACGCTCCCCACCACTTAATTTGGAAACAAAATTTTGTTGTTTTTTTGCATCAAATAAGAAGCGTTCACACAATTGGACCGCACTTAATTTTTGCCCTTTGTGCATCGGGATATATTCTGCGATATTTCGAATCACATCAATAACTCGATGATCTTCTTTGAGTTTCATGCCACTTTGAGTATAGTAGCCAATGTTAATCGTATCGCCAACGACAATCTTTCCGCCATCAATTTTTTCCTTTCCGACCATCATATTTAGTAAGGTCGTTTTTCCAGCACCATTTTTACCAACAATACCAACTCGATCTCCCTTCTTAAACTTATAGTCAAAGCCACTTAAAATAACGTGTTCCCCATAGCTTTTTTGAACGTTGTGGAGTTCGATAATTTTGCTACCCAGACGGGTCATTTTGATGTCCAGCATCACCTCGTCATCATCCAAAGAGCGTTTGGCTTTCTTTTCTACCTCAAAAAACTTATCAATTCTAGCTTTTGCCTTCGTGCCCCTTGCTTTGGGTTGGCGACGCATCCAGTCCAACTCTTTTCGATAGAGGTTTTTAGCTTTATCTGTCGTGGCGGCAAAGCTACTTTCACGGTCTGCTTTTTTCTCTAAGTAATAACCGTAGTTACCCGTATATTTAAAAATCTGCTGTTGATCTAACTCTAAAATTTGATTACAAACACTATCCAAGAAATAACGATCATGCGTTACCATGAAAATCGTCTGATTCCCTTGCTTGAGATAATCTTCTAACCACTCAATCATATCCAAATCCAGGTGATTGGTCGGCTCATCCAAAATCAAAAACTCAGGCGCATCAATCAATACTTTTGCTAAGGCGACCCGCTTTTTTTGCCCACCAGAAAGCATCTTGACTTTTCGATCCATGTAGTCTACTTTCAACTTAGACAGAATTTGCTTGATTTTGAACTCATAATCCCAAGCCTGTAATCGATCCATTGAAGACATGGCTTCTTGCATGGCTTCGATATCATCTGGATAGAGCAAGCTTTTTTCGTAGGCAAGAATCGCTTTCATTACAGGATTCTCTGAATTATAAACTGCTTCAAAGACCGTTGCTTCTAAATCTAAGCTTGGATCTTGACTTAGATAGCCAATCGAGATTTTATTATGAAGCCAAACGGTTCCTGCACCAGCTTCTTCTTTTTTCATAATAATATCCATCAAAGAGGTCTTTCCCGTACCATTCTTAGCAATAAATGCTACTCGATCTCCTTGGTTGATAAAAAATGTAATGTCCTCAAATAAAACCCGTTCTCCAAAAGATTTGGAAACTCCCTCTACAGTTAAGTAATTCATAATCTATTTATAACGTTTGCTTGCGAAAAAAGCGCCTTCGTGTGAAATTGTCTAAGCATCGAAACTATTTTACAATCTCAACAACAACAAATATAGAACATATCTATGAATGCCTGTTTGTTTATGCCTAAAAGTTTAATCAAGAATTAAAACAGAGACTATAAATTATTGAATTTCATAATGTGTTTTAGATCGGATTAATATAAGTGTAACCAAATTGTTGATTTTATTTTATGTGGCTTGAATATCTATTTATTTTTGTGGTAATTTATTGATAAATAGGATGTTGTTTTATTTTTTGCTAATTGAAAACCTGCAAAGTGCTTAAAAATTGACTTTGAATAAAAAAAATATGTATTACTTTTGTAATCGAATAATGTACAAGTTAGCGTTTTAAGGTTAAGGGGGAATCGTTCTAATTATTGCCTCTTAACCTTTTTTAACTTCAATTTTTTTATCCAATTATAATAATACATAATAAACACAAACAAAATGAAATTTACAACCGTACTACTAAGCCTATTTTTATTTGTAACTCTAATTTCTTGTGGTGGCGAAACTACTGAAACGGCTGCTGCTGAAACGGCTCCAGAAGAACAAGGAATGACCTGTGATGCTTTGACGACTCAATATGATGAGCAAGAAGGAAAAGAGATTACAATTAAAGCAATTAGCTGGGGAACAAGTAATACTGCAAGTGGTGATATTTACTTAAATTTAGGTGACAAAGCTTTAACTGGAATGCAACAAGCAAAGGTAGTAGTGGTTTTTTCAGCAGAGCAAGAAGCAGAAGCAAAATCTGCGGCAAAAGATGCTGAAGTAACGATCAAAGCAACTGTTGGAGAATCTAAATATGGCGCAATTTATTTGACAAATCCTGTCATTCAATAATATTTTTTTATTTAATAAATGGTTTCAAGGTTCCTCTTTTTTTTCGTAAAAAACGTTTGGAAGAGGTGCTAAGAATAGATAAAGGCAAGTCCTAAGCCTAACTATTTTTAGATGTTAGACCATGGATCGCTTCGTTTTTTAACTTTAGTATAAATTCGAAGCGATCGAAAACCTAGTATTTACCTAGACCTTATAAAGTCCAGACGATTTACCTTGTCTTTACGCTTGCCTCTACGCTTGTTGAGAGAGCTGAGGAATTTGTTAAAGAACAATATTTGTTATCTACACCAATACGCTTTTCTATAAGAGTATTGGTGTAGATTTTTATTTATAATAAGGAGGAATTATTAATACGAAAATAATTAAAAATGGAAATTACTTGCTTAACAAAATTAAAACCAGAAGGAGCAGAAAGCGTCTTCAATATGTACGATATTATTGAATTAGAATTTGAATTATCAGAAGCAATTCACGATAAGGAAGTTTTTTGTTGCGTTCATTTGGGCGATTTTGCCGTCTATGTTTATCGGGATAATATAGCGGTAGATGGAAAACGGTTTAAGGTAGAGATACCAAATTTTCTAGACTGTTTAAAATCTTTGCCACAAGCGAATTTAAATGAGAAAACGATAGAAATGGCTTTTCAGGTAGAGTTCGATTTGAATTCGGTTTTTACAGTTCCTAATAATAAACGTTGGATTCCAAACCCTTGGTATGCTGCCTAGATTATGATAATGTCCATGTCAAGAAGTGTTGTTTTATAGCGATTTAGAGGATAGAATTATTATAGATCAAGGACTAATTGATCTTCTTTTGCTCTAGAAACGCAAATACACATCGTTTTATTTTTAGCCTTATCTTCGCTATTCAAAACCGCATCTCTGTGGTCTACTTTTCCAGAGATTACATTTGTGATACAAGTCCCACAGGTACCTTGTAGGCAGGAATAAGGAACGTTGATATTATTATTAAGAAGAGCATCTACTATCGTTTCATCTTCTTTTACTAGGATCGATTTATTGCTTTTTTGAAGCATTAATTGAAAGGCTTTAGGTGCTGCCAATTCGTCCTGATCTATTGAGAAAAACTCTTGTTTAAGTTGATTTTTATTCCATCCTATACTCAAAGCCCTTTCCTCTATCCATTTGGTAAATCCTGCTGGACCACAGAGGTATATAAGTGTATCCTTGTCTGGGCTTGCCAATATCTTGTTGATGTTTATAGAAGATTTGTCATTTTTGTTCAAATGTATTTCCACATTGGGGGCAAAGGTCCAATTTTTTAGTTCATATAGAAATGGTATTTCTTCCTTTGTTTTTGCACAAATATGTAACTCAAAATATTTATCAATTTCGCATAACCTATGAGACATAGACAATAGAGGCGTAATGCCAATGCCTCCTGAAATAAGGATATATTTTTTGGTATTCTCATACAAGACAAAATTATTTTTAGGGGGCGATATTTTAAGGGTATCTCCTAAAGCAATTTGCTCGTGCATTTCTTTAGATCCTCCATTACCAAAAGGCTCAAGTTTTACGGCGATTTGATATTGATTGCTCTCATTTGGTGAATTTACACAGGAATAAGACCTTACCTTACCACTGGGCAAAAATAGATTAATGTGCGAACCTGCTGTGAATGGAGGTAGGACTACTTCCTTATGAATAGCTTGAAAAACAAAGGTTTTAATGTTAGGAGTGGTGTCTTTAATCCTTATAACTTTGACTTCAATTTTTTTATTACTATCAAGCGGTTCCTTTATTAGTCTATCCTTGTAATGTAGGTCAGGTTTTGAGAAAATTTCTTTTTGAGGAATATTTTGTTTGTAAAATATTCCGTTTGCTAAATCCCATACTTTGAAGTATTTGTACCAAGGAATGTGCGGAAGAAAGTGATGCATTGAATGATGTTTTTGACCATACAAAGACCAAGTGAAATATTTACTTCCTGTTAGCGAAAAGGTGGTTTGAAATGGATGTTCATTCCACTTTATGCCTTCTGGGTGAGGGCTATGGGCAAAGGCAAAAGAGGTATATGCAATGGCTAATCTATTCGGAATAAAAAACAAGATTAAATACAGGTACCCAAGTGGACTGAGTAGCCAAATGGCGTGAAAAAGAATATTTCCGAAAATCATGAATAAGATATTAATTCGCACTTTGACAGGTGTTCTTTTCCATACTTTAAACAGCAGCCAATAGACCCAAAAAAGATCAGGGAAAAGAAGGCTTAAATATCCTATTGGAAAATATTTGGTAGGAATGGCAACCATTGGTTCATCAGGATCTAAATCTTTATCCCCAACATATCTGTGATGGGACAAGTGAAGATAACGATATCCCATCGCATTGGAGAAAGGGAAAAGGATGAATCCTGAGATCGTACCTAAAGTATCATTTAATAAATTATTCGAAGATACAGCTCTGTGTGTAGAATCATGTAAGGGAGTAAATGCGGTATAAAAACAAAATATCATCACAGGATAAGCAATCCACAAAGGAGCAATGCCATATAGGTGCAAAGTGATACTGCCAAAGACGCCTATGTAGGCGATCGAGATCAATGCTAGTTGATGAAAAGAAATAAGAGGTACATTAGACACCTGTTGGTATTCGGGGTCGTTTACTACCTGATTGATAATCTCTCTAACTTTAAGGTTGTTGGATGTAATGCTCATATCGTATTTAATTTTCAACAAAATTGCTACTAATTAATTGGATATTTTAGACGAGCGCGTTTAACGCTTCTATTTTTATTCTACGAATAGAAGATGGACCACCTAATCGTTCTGTTGCTTTCTGCCAAATTACCTACTAATCCTCTTGTTCAGGGGGAGCATTATTGTTTAAATGAAGCACTAATTTTGAGATGTCTAATAAGTAATGTTCTAACCAAGGATGGGTGAAATTTTCATTAGTAATTTGAAGTAGGAAGTTTTCACTCATCAAACGCAGGAGTTTGGAAGATAGGAAAGAGTGATCTTCTAACTTTAAGAATAGAATCCATTTATCAAGAACGGCCTCTTCAAATAGATCGTAAGCTGCCTCAAAACATTTTTTATAATGTACTTTTTCTCGATGAATCCGAAGGTTTTTGTGAAAGAAAATATCAATTTTATGGTCTAAAAACACATGAATCAGTCCAGGAGTGATGTGCGAGCAGTTTTTTACTTCCAACGCAAATTGTTTTGCTAACATCAGATGATGTTCTAATAATGCGTTTTCAAAGCCGATCACATCTCCAAAATAATGATAGAAGGATGATTTGTTTTTATGAAGAGCACGGGCAATAAATTCAATATTTATAGTTGTAAAACCATTTTCTGATACAATTTGATATCCTTTGTCAATCCACTGCTGTTTATTTTTCCCGTTCATTTATTTTACTGAAATTATATTTAAGGACGCCTGTTACGCAAAATTCAAAGCAAAGCGAACAAAAATGATTAGGTCGATAAATGGCTCTATCTATTCCTACAAAAATCTTAAATATCCTTTGTATCAGGATCAAACCAAGTGTGGTAAATACTCATGCCCCCAAAATAAAAGAAAGAAAGAACCGAGCCAACTCTAGCAGCGACCAATGCATTAGGCAGGTCGTATTTCCATTCGATTAAGACCAACAAAGCAAAATTGCTCACTAAAAATACAACCGTATTTAAAATATTAAGCTTCATAAACTTCTTAGTACGACTGGGGTACAAATATTTGATAGGAACAAAATGTAAGATGGCAAAAACTAGTACCATGATGAAATTTCCCATAGGAGACAAATTGGTCACATAGTAGAGGTAAAAGGCCACTAAATTCCACAAAACAGGAAAGCCAATAAAATACATATCTCTAGAAACCATGCCTTCTTTGCCATAATACAAAGCCGAAACGATTAAGATAACGGCAGCCGACAACATCCTCAAATCTTCAGGGATCATATAAACACCTCCGTCTTCAACAGGAATGCCTCTTTTTGTGGCTTCATAGATAATGAAGGCAGGAATAATGGCATAGGTGGCAAAGTCAATGACATAATCCATGGTCATGCCAGATACGTCGGGCAAAACTTCTTTTACTTTAAACATTCTAGCAAAGGTACCATCAACGCCATCAATGACAACGGTCAAAAAAAGCATGGCAAATGCCATGAAAAAATCTCCATTTGCAACAGAGACAATTCCCCAAAAGCCGGCCACGATCCCTGATGCAGTAAAAGCATGTACGCCCCAAGCGGCTGCTTTCTGTCCAAAAGTATATTCTGTTTGTTGTTCCATTGGTGTTATTTGTTTTGTACGAGTAAAATACAAATATTTGCCAAAATCCAAATTAGAAAACTGGAATTACATTTTTTTCTTACTTTTATAGACAAAATATAGATCTTAGACCACGCTGCTTTTAGACCTTAGATCTTAGGTGCTATTAAGCTTTATAGGGTCTAAGATTTAAAAGCGAAGTGATCTAGAAAGTATTATTCGATAGATTTATGCTTTAAATAATTATCCAATTATTTTTTGTACTGAACAAAGTGAAACACACGTCAACATAAATAACTACTAATGAAAATTCCATTAAAAGCATTTGTCCCTACTTTTATCAT
This sequence comes from uncultured Aureispira sp., assembly GCA_937942475.1. Taxonomy (GTDB): domain Bacteria; phylum Bacteroidota; class Bacteroidia; order Chitinophagales; family Saprospiraceae; genus Aureispira. The sequence continues at coordinate 3,943 of CALDEP010000331.1, read as the reverse complement.
GATTGGCTTCATGTCACTGGTCGGGCTGTATATTTACTTATTTACAGAGAAAGAAGTTTTTTGGGGCGGCTTTATTTCCATGCTTTTCTTTTATGGATTGGTCTTTTTTATGGGCAGCTATATTGCCGCAAAAAAGGGAGATAACAGCAGTGACGAAGAAGTGATGTTGGCAGGACGATCCATTCCTTTGTGGATTGCTATTTTTACAATGAGTGCCACTTGGGTAGGAGGTGGTTATATTAATGGAACAGCAGAGGCGACCTATGGCAGCGGTTTGGTTTGGGTGCAAGCCCCTTGGGGCTATGCCTTGAGTTTGATTATTGGCGGTCTGTTTTTTGCAAAAAAAATGCGTCGATATCAATTTAAAACCATGTTAGATCCTTTGGCGCAGCGTTTTGGTGAAAAAACGGCTGCTTTGTTCTTCTTGCCTGCTTTGACAGGAGAAGTTTTTTGGACAGCTGCAATCTTATCTGCATTGGGTTCTACCTTTGGTGTTGTTTTGGGTTTGGATTTAGAAAGTTCGATTATTTTGTCTGCAATTATTGCCATTGCTTACACGGCTTTGGGCGGGCTTTGGGCAGTTGCCTTAACCGATGTCATTCAGATGACTTTGTTGTTAATTGGTTTATTTATAACCATTCCCTACGCCTTGGATTTTGTAGGCGGCTGGGATACGGCTTGGGCAGCATATCAAGTTAAATTTGGTGCCGCAGCATCTCTACTGCCTTCCAAAGAAGCTTTAGGATCATCTTATTGGAATTGGTGGGATTATGCTTTGTTGTTAATGTTTGGAGGGATTCCTTGGCAGGTTTATTTTCAGCGGGTTTTATCTGCAAAAGATGAAAATACGGCTCGTAATTTATCTATTTTAGCAGGAGTGGTTTGCTTAATTGCAGCGATTCCACCTATTATGATTGGTGTGATTGGAAGTGTTGCCGACTGGTCCAGTATAGGAGGCGCACCTGCCGATAGTTTGCAAGTGTTGCCTAGTGTTATGAAGTCGATGACCCCTTCTCTAGTTGCCACCATAGGCTTAGGTGCAGTAGCTGCTGCGGTCATGTCTTCGGCAGATTCTTCGATTTTATCTTCCTCTTCTATGGCTAGTTGGAACGTTTATCGTCCTCTGGTTAATCCTCAAGTAACGTCCGAAAAACTGGCTAAAGTAATTAAGTCTTGTATTTGGATTGTAGGAATTGCAGCGACTTTGATTGCTTTGAAAGTGGAAAGTATTTATGAATTGTGGTATTTGTGCAGCGATTTTGTTTATTGTTTGCTGTTTCCTGCATTGGTTTGTGCTTTATTTGATAATAAGGCAAATAAATATGGCGCAATGGCAGGTTTATTGGTTGCTTCTATTTTGCGTTTTGGTGGGGGAGATGCTACCTTAGGTATTCCTACATTTATCCCTTATCCTATTATAGATGCATCTGCCGAAGTGGTAAATGGCGTTCGAGTCTTGGTTTTATTCCCTTTTAGAACCTTGGCAATGTTGTCAGGTTTGCTTAGTATTATTGTCGTTTCAAGATTAACACAAAAACAAGCCCCTCCACAGCCTTTAAAAATTGTCTCTACCAATGACAATGAATTGGATTTAGAAGAACATTTGTTGACTTAATTTTGTTAGAGACAATACTTCGTGTAGATCACGCAGTAACAGCGCAGCTAAATCGTATTAGGTTGATTATCAGTTAGATAGTTTTTTGCGTATTCAAGATGTTAATAAACTGACAATCAATCTAATGCAAGATGTGTTTAGCTGCGCTGCTTCTACGAGGTTTATGTTTTTTGTAAAAAAACTAAAAACTCCACGAAGTATTATAGAGAATAACCCCAATTAATAAAATAAAAATATAAAAGAAACGTAGAATTATGAGTGATTACAAAACGATTGTTTTGGGAGCGACAACAAATCCTGTTCGTTATGCCTATTTGGCGACACAGCGTTTGTTGGACAGCGCAATAGAAGTTATTCCCGTTGGCATCCGAAAAGGTGCTGCTGCTGGTATTCCCATCCGAAATGATCGACCAATAATAGAAGGTGTACACACGATTACACTCTATTTAAATGCAGCAATTCAGAAAGATTATTACGACTATATTTTAAGTTTAAAACCTCAACGAGTTATTTTTAATCCAGGGACAGAAAACACAGAATTGTATGGCATTTTGAAACGAGAATTGCCAGAAACAAAGATAGAAGTGGCTTGTACCTTGGTTTTGTTGTCTGTTGATAATTACAAAAGTTAAGGATTGAGAACACTCCCATCTAATTTATCGATGGTTTATAGAAACGATAAACTTCCTTTTGAATTAGAAAATTCATAAAAAAACACTATTTTTAAGACTTAGAGCTTGTTGTTGTATTAATAACATACTTCTAAATCTAGCAATAGACAGGCGATATTAAAAACCTACAGAAAAACAATAAAATATTATGGCAAAAATACTAGTTATAGACGATGAACCGAGTATCCGAAGTGTCCTGAGAGATATTTTGGAAATGGAGAATTATGATGTAGAGGAGGCTAAAGATGGTATTGATGCTTTGTCAAAGATAAAGAAAACGAAGTTTGATGCAGCAATTTGCGATATCAAAATGCCAAAAATGGATGGCATGGAATTGTTGGAGCGCATTAATATTTTGAGCCCTGACACGCCTGTTATTATGATTTCTGGGCATGGAAATATTGAAACCGCTGTAGAGGCCGTGAAAAAAGGTGCCTTTGATTATATTTCTAAACCACCCGATTTGAACCGCTTGCTTATTACGATTCGCAATGCGCTGGACAAATCGTCTTTGGTACAAGAAACAAAGGTTCTAAAGAAAAAAATTAAGAAAAGTGGTGGTGTACAAACCATTATTGGAGAGTCAGAAGGCATTGATAAAATCAAGGCAACCATTGATCGTGTTGCGCCAACAGATGCTCGTGTTTTGGTTACTGGACCAAATGGTACTGGAAAGGAATTGGTGGCGCGTTGGATTCATGAAAAAAGCGAACGTGCTCAAAACCAAATTGTAGAAGTTAACTGTGCTGCAATTCCTGCGGAATTGATTGAAAGTGAGTTGTTTGGTCACGAAAAAGGTTCTTTTACGTCGGCACACAAACAGCGTATTGGTAAGTTTGAACAAGCACATGGCGGGACGCTTTTCTTGGATGAGATTGGCGATATGAGCCTTTCTGCACAAGCGAAAGTATTGCGTGCCTTGCAAGAGGGGCGGATTACGCGTGTTGGTGGAGACAAAGACATCAAGGTAGATGTTCGTGTTATTGCAGCAACGAATAAAGATTTGCGAGGAGAAATTGATGCAAAACGTTTTAGAGAGGATTTGTACCATCGTTTGGCGGTTATTATCATACAAGTTCCGTCTCTAAACGATAGAAAGGCAGATATTCCATTGTTAGTGGATCATTTTATTGAATCTGTTTGTAATGAATATGGTCGTCCTAAAAAGGAAATTGAGGCTGGTGCCATTCAGTTGCTTCAGGAGGTGGATTGGACTGGGAATATTAGAGAATTACGAAATGTAATCGAGCGATTGATTATTTTGAGTGAACAAGATATTACTCGTGTTGATGTGGAAAATTTTGTTTTGCCAACCATGAAACGCCACGATCAATTAAAGGCGCTTTTTGATAAGTTTGAGAACGAAGCAGCTGTGCAAAAATTTGTCGCTGGAGAATATCAAAAATACAGTACGAATAAAGCGAAGGCTTAGAAATATAGTTTGGGTTAAGAAAAAAAGAAAAAAGTCTATCTCTAGGGATAGATTTTTTTTTTGTCTTTATGATGGTGTCGGAGCGCTGCTCCTAGAGATGGTGCCGGAGCGCTGCTCCTAGAGATGGTATCAGGGCGCTGCCCTTAGAGATGGTGTCGGAGCGATGCTCCTAGAGATGGTGTCAGGGCGCTGCCCTTAGAGATGGTGTCCTTTTTAAGAATATTG
>CALDEP010000330.1 GCA_937942475.1 uncultured Aureispira sp. | reverse complement strand
CGTTTTTATTTTGAGGGAGATACGATCATAAATAATGTTCAATATAAAATACTAAAAAAACATCCACTTTATGCGATTAATGGGGACCTTATTGTCCACCTTTTGGAGTAAATTATAGCATATCTAGTATTAGAGCATTTATGCGAGAAGACACTTCTTCTAGGCAGGTTATTTTTCTTGGTTTGTTGAATTATGGAGTTCCTACGGAATTGGTATTATTTGATTTCTCGTTAAATGCTGGTGATACTTTATCTTCTCTTGGGGTATCTTATCCTATTGATAGTGTCAAAACCGTTAGCCTTCTAAATGGAGAGACACGAAAAAAGTGGTTTATTCAATCTCCTAATAATGCGTATTATATAGAAGGAATTGGAGGGTCGGAAGGTATCTCGAATAATTTTGAAGTAGGATTAGGTTTCTGGGAAATTCCAATGTGCGTTACAGAAAACAACTTAAGTATTTGGGGAAATGAATGTTCCATGATTCTTGGTCTTAGTAAAATGAGCGTAGAGAAGGAAAGTCGTGTTTTCCCGAATCCTGCGGAAAATGTACTAATTATTGAAAGGGAATTTACAAGTGCGGTAGATTTTAAATTGTATGATTTACATGGTAGAGTTGTTTTGCTAAAAAAATTACATAAAAGGATAGAAGAAATAGATGTTTCAAACCTACCAAAGGGCATGTATGTGTTTGATATAGATGGAAAAGAAAGGGACAAAATAATCAAAAGATAGAAGTGTTAACAAAAAATAAACGCCCTTAAAAAAAATATTTTAAAACAATTTGTGTCATTTGTAGCACATTTTTGTATTTTTGTTTTGCAATCGTTGTTTTGCACAAATATTCAACTAGAAATGATTCAGACATTAACGATAAGAAACTACGCTATCATTGAGGAATTGGTCATCAATTTTTCTGATAACTTAACCATTATTACAGGAGAAACTGGCGCAGGGAAATCCATTATGTTGGGTGGCTTGGGGCTTATAATGGGCAAACGTGCCGATACGAAGGTGCTTTACAAACAGGACAGCAAGTGTATTGTGGAGGGCGTTTTTGACGTTTCGCCTTATGGCTTGGAACGTTTCTTTGAGCTACATGATTTGGATTATGAAGCAGAAACTTCTTTGCGTCGAGAAATTACCCCTTCTGGAAAATCTAGGGCTTTTGTAAACGATACGCCTGTTCGTTTGGGGGTTCTGAAAGAGTTGAGCAATAAATTGATTGATTTGCATCAACAATTTGATACCTTGGACATTCACGATCCTGTTTTTCAGGTGAAGGTAATTGATGCGATTGCTGATAATAAAAAATTACTAGCAAAATATCAAAAGGAGTATGGAGCTTATGAACAAACCAAACGTTCTTTGACCAAGTTGATTCAACAAAGCCAAGATGCGAATAAAGAGACCGACTTTTTGACGTATCAGTTGAATGAGTTGACGGATGCAGAATTGGAAGTAGGGGAGATGGAAGCTTTGGAAATGGAGCAGGGGCGCTTGAACAATGCGGAAGAAATTCAACGGGTGTTGGGTGGTGCTGCAATACACATCAACGAAGATGAAAACTCTATTTCTAGCCAGTTGAATGACTTGTCGAATGCTGCGGCTGTTTTGGTCGAGTTTCATCCTAATTTACCCAAAATCTTAGAGCAATTTGATTCTATTTTATTGGAAATTGAAGAGATTGGCAATCAGTTTCATGTCATTGCAGAAGAAACAGAGCATGATGGGGAGCGTTTGTTGGAGGTGAACGAGCGTTTGTCAGTTTTGTTTAATTTGATTCATAAATACCATGTTCAGAATGATGAGGAGTTGGTGGCGCTTCGAGATGATCTAGCACAAAAACTAGGTGGTTTTGAAGATATTTCTGATCGCATCGAGCAGTTAAAAACCAAGGTTCGCCAACACGAACAACAGTTATTAGAAACAGGAAAGAAATTATCAGAAAAACGCCAAAAAGTAAGAGGGAAGTTTGAAAAGTCGGTTCAAAAACGCTTGTCACAGCTCTCGATGCAATACGCTCGTTTGGAAGTAGAAATTGTCCAAACCAAGGAATTTTTGCCTTCTGGAATTGATCGCTTGCGCTTCTTATTTGCAGCGAATAAAGGCAGTCGTTTAGAGGAAATCAAAGGTGTTGCTTCTGGTGGTGAGCTGTCTCGATTGGCACTTTGTATCAAATCGTTGGTTGCCAGTGCGATTCCTTTGCCAACACTTATTTTTGATGAGATTGATTCGGGGGTTTCTGGAGAAGTTGCCTTGCAGATGGGAATTATTCTACAAGCTTTGTCTACCGAGCATCAGGTGATTTCTATTACCCATTCTCCTCAAATTGCGGCAAAAGCAAACACGCATTATTTTGTTCGCAAGAAAGTAACGGGAAATAAAACCACGACTTTTGTTAGCGAGTTGAATCAAGAAGAACGCATTCTAGAAATTGCTAAAATGTTGAGTGGTAATCCTCCCTCTGAAGTAGCGAAAGAGAATGCAAGAGAATTGTTAGGTTGTTAATAATAGTAATATTCTAATACTATGAAGTGGTTTAAAAAGAAAAAAAAGCCCAACGAAGAAGCTGGTTTCTTATTTCGATATGATGGAATTGATATTGATGCCACTAAAGTGCTTTTTTTTCCGAAATTGAAAGAAGTTTTTCAAGACTTGAGCCCACTGCATAAAAAGGTTTTTTTTCCACTTTGTTCCATTGATATGTCTCTAATCAACCCTGATTGGGACTTTTATGGACACTTTGTTTATGTCTATCGAGAGGCGGAAGAAAATAATCAATATGCTAAATATCATACGCCTTACTGTGGCGATTATTCCTTGGGCTTTGATGTGATAGACAAAAAATATGTCCTTCAAGCTCGAACCAAGCTCTTAGAACTTTCTGAGCAATATCAAAAATACCAACAAAAATCGGCAGCTAAATACCAACACTTTGTCCAAGATTATCAAAAAAATGGCTTAGAAAATCTATTGCCTAAAAGTGAGCCTATTAATTTCTTAATCAAGCGTTTTGGAAAGACGCCTATGTGGGTGCAAGAAGATGCTACTCCAAAGGATGTTGCAGGAAATGCCTTGTTGTTTGTCGGGCAGGTGCGGGTCTTGGATTTTATAGGAGAGGAGCAGTATTTGTACTTGTTTTATAATGCCAAGGAGCATTATTTTGTGCAACGAGAACAGTATGTTTAACTGAAAATTGTCTTACCCTGAAATAAAGAAAAAGGCTTATAATTTCAACTGAAATTATAAGCCTTTTTTGCTCTCTATAAACAAAGAACCACAAAGATTAAAGTGCCTCGCTAGATTCTTTGATGTTTGTTGTACTCAAAATATCATCTACAGAACTTGCTTCTGCTCCAAAGTCATATTTATGAGCTTTGTCATTCACGCCTAAATCAGCCACCCAGTCTATGTCAGCAACTTTAGGTGCCAAAACATAAGGGCTACCATCGTAATTAAGACGTTTGCCAGGATAGATATAGGCAGTAACCAAGTATTTGATCATACTTCCTTGATCTAAATTAGGGTGTATGTATGGGGCAATATTTTTTTCGTGATAAGCAGGTAACAAACTCCAGTGCAACGATGGACGATCGTGATGGGCACCATGATATCCGTTGTTAAACAAGAAGAAGTTTAATAAACCTCCGTGAAAACTACGAGAGTGGTTGTATTTGTCCTCCACATCACAACCATCGTGTTGCCATACATTGGTGCTAACAATTCCCCAAGCAGCATAAATATGAGGTCCCCAAATGAATAAAAGAGCCGCAGGAAGGTTGACAAAAAGCAAACCAATGCGAACAACATTTACTAAAATCATTTCTGCACGCCATTGCCTGTACCATTCTTTTTTGTCATTTTTCATTTTTGCAACAAACTTTTGCTCTGCCTTTATTAAGGCTGGCGTTACCAAGAAGAAAAAGAACAATTGATTGAGCAAATGCCATTTAAAACGTGCTTTTGAGGTACGCATATTGTCTTTTGCAGACTGTGTTTCTTTGTGGTGGCTGAAATTATGTCCTGGAACATAAGCACTCACAGAATAGCCATAAGCTAGGCTCAAGACAAATTGAAACCACTTGTTGTGTGACTTTTTGTGAAACATGGGGGCATGAATGGTATTATGCACAATAACTGCAGAACTAAAAGACATAAAAGCAGTCAAAAGAACCCATGGAACGACAATGCTCCAAGTACGAAACTCAGGATATTGCCAATACACAAAAAAGCCTGCATAGGCAACGATGTAATAAAGGACAACAAATACTAAAGTTCGGTAGTCTGCTTTGTAACGCAAAATAGATGAACTACTCATAAAATAATTGATTTTTGTTTGGTAATAACTCGTTAAGACACATAAAGATGCCTTCAACGTATGGAAACAAAAATAAAACTAAAAAGTTAGAATAGCGAGTATTTATAAAAGAAAAGCTAATCTAGAATATATCTAGAATTGATGGCGTTTTGAGAACGCAGAATTATTTGCCTTAGACTTGTTCAATAGATTTTATTGCGAATTCCCCCACATAAGAAAATCAGTGTTTCGTCTCTTTGCAAAGAAATTCGTACTAATGTCCAATAATTTTTATTTTAGTGCTGAAGTGTAACACAAAACCTCTTGAAAAGATTATTTTTAATTTCAAAATTTTTGAATATAACGTAGAGCACCTTATCCGTATGGATTTATTTAAAACAGAGCGATTGTCGATTCGACTTTTGGAAAGCAGTGATTTAGAGCCGTTTTATAATATGCAAAGTAATTCTAAGGTGATGCAATATGTAAAACCTGAAATGAATCTAGAGGAGAGATAACGCCTCTTGTAGCCATTGATGGTCGAGTGATAGAGAATCAAAGTGGCAAGACTTTATTAGATGAAATTCAGCGTTTATTTGTCGCTAAAATTCCTACTTATAGTGAGCCTTTGCCTTTTTAATGCTTATGATTCTCACAACCTTTATTCATTACTCCGTTGATTTTTTATGCTTTTCATAGGAAAACTAAAAAATCAACGGAGTATTATTATTATAACAAATGAAAAAATACTTAGCACTTAACGAAGAGGTAACAAGGGCAATTCAAGCGAATCAGCCTGTTGTTGCCTTGGAATCTACGATTATTTCACATGGAATGCCTTTTCCTCAGAATATGGAAACGGCTTTGAAAGTAGAGGAAATTGTTCGTAAGAATGGAGCTGTTCCAGCTACGATTGCCATTTTAGATGGCAAATTTAAGGTGGGTTTGTCTACCGATGAAATTCGACACTTGGGACAAAAAGGGCAAGGGGTAGTCAAAGCAAGTCGAAGGGATATTCCTTATTTGATTTCACAAGGGATTGATGGGGCGACAACGGTGGCTTCTACGATGATTGCAGCAAAAATGGCAGGCATAAAAGTCTTTGCTACAGGAGGAATTGGAGGCGTTCATCGAGGCGCTGAAACGTCTTTTGATGTATCGGCTGATTTACAAGAGTTGGCTAAAACGAATGTTGCCGTAGTTTGTGCAGGCATTAAGGCTATTTTGGATTTAGGTTTAACCTTAGAATATTTGGAAACGCATGGTGTGCCTGTCTTGGGTTATAAAACCAAGGAGTTGCCTGCTTTTTATACACAAAAAAGTGGTTTTGAAGTAGATTACCAATTGAATCATCCTACTGAAATTGCCGATTTTTTGAGGGCGAAATGGTCAATGAATTTAGATGGAGGTGTTGTCATTGCCAATCCGATCCCGAAAGAAAAGGAATTGAATTATGACTATATGATGGAAAATATTGAATTGGCGATTCAAGAAGCAAACAAATTGGGGATAAAAGGGAAGGAGAGTACGCCTTTTTTATTATCAAAAGTAAAGGCGTTAACAGAAGGCAAAAGCTTGGCTTCTAATATAGAGTTGGTTTATAATAATGCTCAGTTGGCTGCCGAAATAGCGGTGGCGTTGAGCAAGGCTTAAAAAGAAAACAACGCTCTTGTTTCAAACAAGAGCGTTACTTTTATATAGTTATAAGAGCTTGATTTCTAATCATCTTCAGTACCAATGTATTTGCTGATCATTTGCTGATTCTTAGCATTTTCAATTTTCTTCACATAATCTTCGCCTTCTTGCTTATCTCGAACCACTTTTGCTAAAACAAAACAAGAAGAGATACTAAATAGATAAGTCATTCCAATAAAGGCTTTTTGATAAATATCCATTTGGAGGTAAACTAATCCAACGATCATTCCGATAAAAGAAATACCAAAAGAGATCCATGCTACTGTTGAAAACGCTTGTGTATTTGAATTTTGATACTTGGTTGACATAATTTGAGTTGTTTTGGATAACTAGCAAAAAATGAATTAGGATTGTTAGTTATAATGAACAAATTTAATTTGTGTTTAAAAATTAACCATTTGGTTGAATGCAGTGCTTGCGCTCATTCTCAAAATCAATATACAAACTATAAAGGAATAAACATCGTTCCTTTGACCTCTAACTTTAGGAGTTCTTAACATTTGAGGGCTTAAACTGTTAAGAGTTTAAAACTGCTTAAAAAGAACAAGGGATGATTTTCATAGAAAATCATCCCTTGTAAGCATTATCACTTAAAGCAAAATAATTGCTTAAGCATCTTGGTCTTGTAGAATTAGCAAAGGTAAGTCTGATTTTAAGGCAACTTGTTGGCTAACACTACTGTGGAATAAGTTCTCAAACCAGCCACGATGTCTAGAAACCAAGCACAAAACGCTGTTTCCTTTTTCATGTGCGAAGTCCAAAATAGGTTCCATAATTAGGTCAGACTGTATTTTAGTATAATTAAAAGGAACTGCCAAGCCCTCTAAATATTCTTTGATGGTTGGGTCGATATCGGTATGAACTTGTTGATTAGAAACGTGGACCAATTCAATATTTAACTTCGATTTTTGAGCGATGTTAATCATTGGATTTAGGGTATTAAGTACCGACATGGTCAAGGCATCTACTGCAACTACAATATTATTAATATCCGCATAATGCGTATCTCTAGGAATAGCTAAAACAGGAAATTGCGTGTTTTTAATCACTTTACTAGCCGTACTGCCCATCATTTGTTTGCCCAAATTAGAAGCCCCCAAGGTTCCCATAACGATCAAATCAGCATCAATTCTTTCCGCTTCATTTTCGATCAACTCTATTGGATAGCCCTTTCTACAACGTCCTTTTATGTCTAAATCAAAAGAAATACTTTCTTTGGTTGCCTTTAAAAAAGCTTTCATCTCTTTTTCTCTGTCCTCTTTAATCACACGATTGATGCTTCCCAAATGCCCAGCAGGCGCACTGGTATTATAGGTGTGTATTAGACGCAGCTTTGCATTAAATTTATGGGCAAGTGCTAAAGCAAAGTCTAATGCTTTGTCTGCATTTTCGGAAAAGTCAGTAGGGACAAGAATGGTTTTCATAGAATCGAACTTTTTAAAGGTTGTATATTGAAAAAAGATGCTATAGATAGAAGTTGTTAAGCAAATATAAAATAAATGTAGCCGAATAAAAATGATTATTCTCATAAAAAGAGGTATTTTTAATCATCCTCCATAGAGATTTTAATAGATTAGAAGAATGGCAGACGAATATTCCTACAAAGACATTGCATACTTGCATTCCAATAAGGAATTAAGAACCATTCCTGAAGACATTCTAAGACAAGCTGATTTAGTCTATAAACTATTGGATTTAAGTTATAATAAAATTGCAAGATTAGAAGATCATATTGCAGCATTTAAAGCTTTAAGAAATCTAGATCTTTCTAACAATCAACTAAAAACACTTCCAGATAGTTTTAGTGCCTTGCAAAACTTAGAAGTCCTCAACCTAGCCAATAATCAATTGGATACCTTTCCTATTGTATTAACAAAATTACCAAAGCTGAAAAGGCTCAACCTCAAAGGAAATTCAATACAATTTTTACCACCAGAAATCGAAAAATTACAAGACTTAAACCATTTAGAACTAGGTTTTAATCCTTTGAAAGCCTTGCCTCCAACATTAGCAACTATTCAAAGCTTAAAAACGCTTATTTGTACAAATAATTCTTTTGATGCCTTTCCAGAAGTTTTGTTGGAAATGGAACAATTGCAGCATGTAAAGCAATTGGATTTAGAGTTTCGGTTGAAATTGCCAAATCGAAGTTTGGATTTATTATTCAAGGTACTTAGACATTTGAGGAAGCAAAAAGCTACTTTAAAAACCAAGAAGGCTGCCTTTGAAATTTTGTTCACAGAGACCTGTCAACAAGAAAGAGCCGATGTGTTGCCCTTGCTTTTAGTCAATTATGTGACCTTTTCTCAGGTGGTCAGAACTTATATTGTTAACAACTATTCAAGTCCATTAAGAGCAGAAAGTATCATTAGTATTTTGGGGACGACAGAATGGATGGATGTGGAAGCGTTGGACGGTTCTAAGGTATTGATCAACGAAGTTCGTCCCTCAACGACACATGTTGTTTTAGGTCGAACGATGAACAAGCAACTCTTGGAACTCTTGAATGACCAGCTATTTTTTGTGTCAGAAAAAGAAGTATTGGCTTTTTTGTCGCCCAAACAACCTGCCGATTGGTTAAAAGAGCATCACAATAAATTGTTGGATTTGTTGATGAGTAACCAAAATGAAAACGTCGAATTAGCCCTTCAATTGTCCAAAAATAATGCCTTGTTGGATGATATGCTAACGGAATTGTTGATGGCTTATACGGCTGTTGATGCTGGAAATACTGGTTTAAGAAGTTCAATTAAAGAGGTGTTTTATCGTAGAATTCCAGATTTTGAATATTTGACTTTGCCCAATGCTTCCTTTCAATTTTATACGCCCAATAAAACAGAGCATTATATTTTTCAAGGCATTAAAAACATAACAAATCAGACAGATGCTTGGGATGGTTTAAAAATTGCCCATCATTTGTTTAAAGAATATGGAGTAGCTTATACTTATATTTTAGAATACAGCAGCATAGAGGCGGAAGAATTATGGCTGAAACAATTTTTGGAAGGGGATACCATGAGCTTGACTTCTTTGCCCAAACTGAATCGATTGCCAAAATCTATTCCCTGTTTTTCGAAGATTCGTCGACTTAATTTAAGTGCTTGCAACTTTCGTCAGTTTCCCGACGTTAGTTTGTTGTTACAATTACCTAACTTAGAGGAAATAGATTTGAGAGAAAATCCTATTTCTTTTGTACCAAGAGATTTATTTGAATTAATTTCAGCGTATAGAATTTTCTTATCAAAATAAGAACTCCTTACAACGAATACAGAGTAATAACCAAAACAAGAACCAATGAGTGTTTTACAAACGACCAGTTTAACCAAAATTTATAACAAAACCCTTCGTGCCGTAGACGACCTAAACCTGACAATAGAAAAAGGAAATATTTACGGAATTTTGGGACCCAATGGAAGTGGAAAAACCACGACTTTAGGAATGACACTAGGAATTATTCGTCCTACCAGTGGCAGTTATACTTGGTTTGACGAAGCGCCTACTGCTAAAGCACGTCAACGAGTTGGGGCGATCTTAGAAACGCCTAATTTCTATCCATATATGAATGCGCAGAAGAATTTAGAAATCATGGCGCACATCAAGCATTCTGATCCAAAACAAATTCCTGAATTGATTGATTTGGTTGGGCTAACTGGACGAGTAGATTCGCCTTTTACGGCTTATTCTTTGGGCATGAAGCAACGTTTGGCAATTGCAGGAGCTTTAATTGGTGACCCTGAAGTTTTAATTTTTGATGAACCTACCAATGGTTTGGACCCTCAAGGAATTGTGGAAGTGCGTAATTTATTGATTGAAATTGGCTCTCGTGGCAAAACCATCTTACTAGCCAGTCATATTATTGATGAAGTAGAAAAGGTTTGTAATCACGTAGCCATCTTGAAATATGGAGACCTCATTGCGGCAGGAAGTGTTGCTGAAATTTTGGGTGGAGAACCGATTATTGAAGTTAGTGCGCCTGATTTACAACAGCTAAAATCTACCTTGTCAGAGCTTAATTTTGTAACAGATTTAAAAGAAGATGGTCCTATTTTAGCCTTGAAAATGACAGAGGATACTACTGCAATAGATTTGAATAGAGCTTTGTTTGAAAAAGGAATTGTTTTGAGTCATTTGCATGTGCGTAAGAAGAGTTTAGAGGCGGAGTTTTTGGAGCGTACTTCTTA
>CALDEP010000329.1 GCA_937942475.1 uncultured Aureispira sp. | reverse complement strand
TATTTATTTTTCCCCTAAAAAATAAAACTAATTTTCAATCTTTAAAGACTGTATTAATTTGAACGTAGAAAAACAAGCACCTGAAAATTCTATTGAGCAGTTATTTTATTTGAATTATTTTGCAAATGGATGTGCTGTTGGGGTGCGTATATTGACCCATTTTTTATCAGGAGTTGGTCCAGCTGCATTTTTGGTAGATGGGATTTTATTGGTATTATTATTCTGTTTTTTCTATTTATCAAAACAAAAAAATAACTACACAAAGCTAATTTGGCCATTCATTATAACGACTCAAATCTTTGTAGCTGCTTTGTGGTTGAGTGTTAATAAGATGGATAGCTTATTAGCACTGGGTTATTTATTAATGGTTTCGTTTTACGTCTTATTCTCTAAGCACGAGAAATATCGGAAACTCATCTTCAGCATTAATATCATTATACTTGTCATTGCACTTATCATATCCTTTTATTTAGAATGGTGGGATGGCGCCGTATACACTGAAAAGTGGATTGATTATAGTATGATAACCTTGTATGTTACGGGGATCATTGGAATGGGCTTGAATTTTGTTAATACGCGGATTCAGCGGGAGCGAATTGAATCAGAGAAAAAAGAAGCTCAATTAAGTGCCGAAAAGAAAGAAGCAGAGCAAAAGCGGGACTTGTTAGCGATGCTTAAAGATTTGCAATCAGATTTCTTTTTAGAAGAAGATTTAAAAAATGCTTTTGATAATTTATTGGCTCAATTGCTTAAACTAACAAACAGTAGCCTAGGGTTTGTAGGAGAGGTTCTACTTAGTGACAAAGAACATAGCTTGGAAGTTCATGCTTGTTCTACCGTAAATTCTAAAGATGGCAAGCCTTCTAATACCCTGTCAAGTATTCCCAAAGAAGATTTAGATCTTCTGTTCAATTACATCATGGGAGCTGAAAATCATGTGATTGCCAATAAGGAAACTGATTTTAAAGCGGCTAAAGTGGAACTTAGAGAGGATACCTTAGTTGATAATTTTCTTGGTATTCCTGTAACCTATAATTATGAAACCGTTGGTGTGATTGGAATTGCCAATAGGAAAGGTGGTTACGAGGAAGAATTGGTGCATTTACTCTCTCCATTTTTGTCTACTTACGGTTCTATTCTACAAAATATTCGACTGAAAAGAAAGCAAGCAGAATATGAGAATGAATTGAAGGAAGCAAAAGAATTGGCAGAATATTCCAACCGTTTGAAATCTCAATTTTTAACGAATATTTCCCATGAGTTAAAAACACCATTGTCACTAATCTTAGGACCTATTGAGCTGCTGTTAACGAAACCTATCGAACAGTTTAATGCAGGTGAATTGCGTAATTATTTAGGGATTATGCAAAAAAATGGGAACAAAATGTTAGAGCATATTGAAGATATTATGGATCTGGCAAAGTTGAATTCCAATGAACTAAAAGTGACCACGAAACCAGTCGAATTGTTCTCCTTTATTCAAAACTTGTATATTTTATTTAAAACAGAAGTAGCTTATCGAGATATTGATTATCAGTTACATTATGAGGTGAACAAGCAATTAGTTGTTCCTTTAGATATTAAAAAAATAGAGAAAATTATTAACAATCTGCTCTCTAATGCATTTAAGTATACAAAAGATGGTGGAAAGATAGTTTTAAGTGTTTTGACGGTTGATCAGACGATTGTAATTCAGGTAGAAGATACAGGAATTGGCATACCATCAGAACATTTGCCTTATATATTCAATCGTTTTTATCAAGTAAAGACCGAAGGTGAAACGATTTTTTCGGGTACTGGAGTTGGTCTAGCTTTGGTTAAAGAATTAGCAGACATTCAGGGAATTGAAGTACATGTGGAGAGTGTGTTATCTAAAGGGTCTTGTTTTTCATTTGTGTTGCCTTATGTATTGCCAACTTCTTATGTTCATGAGGCTGCTAGCCTTGTTGAGGATAGCTTAGATGTTCCTATTTTTGTTGATAATCAGCGACGTACGATTTTAGTTGTAGAAGACAATTATGATATGCGCTTGTTTTTAAAAAAAATACTGAAGGATAAATATGAAGTTGTTTTAGCCGAAAATGGTTTAAAAGGACTAGAAATTATTCAAGCAGCACCTTCTAGATTCAGTTTAATTATTACCGATTTAATGATGCCAGAAATGGATGGATTTGAGCTCTTAGAAAATATTAAAAAACAGCCTAAAACAGCTAGTTTGCCAGTTATTGTATTAACTGCTAAACATGAAAAAGACAGTCGTTTGAATGCGCTTAGAATAGGAGTAGATGAGTACCTGACAAAGCCATTTTCAATTGATGAGTTATCAACAACGGTAAAACATTTGATTCAAAATTATACCCAAAGGAATAAGAAGGGCTTAAAGAAGCGCCTCTAAATATTATATTTCAACATTATTTGTTACCCCCAAATATTTTATATCAATTACTACACATTATCATGTCACAACAAAACAAACCCACATTGTACAAAGAACCAGATCGAAAACTGTTACAATCGATTTGTCTCTATGGGCTTCTTATTATAGTTATTCGATTAATTACAAATTTGAACTTAAACACTTCGTGGTTGCCTATTATTGCTGACCTCATTATTGGAACAACGGCAATAGGGCTTTATATTGCATTAAGAAAGCTCGAAAATTTCACGAGATTATTCTGGCCAGTGGTGTTTATAACGCAGATAACTTCCGTTTTTCTGTGGTTTGGTCTAGCAGGGCTAGAAGGTCCAACGATCGCATTCAACTTGGCACTTCTAATGATTTATATTGTGACCGATCCTAATAATCAGTACTGGAGAGTTGGGACTGTTGTTGGGCTGTTTACGATTAGTACAATAGCAGTAGAGCAATTGAATCCTACTTGGGTTGTTGCTTACCCTAGCGAATGGCATCAGACAATAGATACTTGTATTGTATTTATTTCGATGATTATTTTAGTGGTCTTAACAACGCGTTTTATGAAGAAGCGTTATGAAGATGAACAAGTGCTAAACAATAAGAAAACCACAGAACTTGCTTTGGCGAAGCAAAGCACAGAAGAAAACCGAGATCTGTTAGAGACCATAAAAGAATTTCAATCTATTTTTCTATTAGAAGAACAAGCTGAATATTCTTTTGATTCCTTATTAAAACAACTATTGACGGTTACAAATAGCCAATATGGATTTATTGCAGAGTTGATTTACGAAGAAGAAACCCTCGTTTTGGATGCACTTACCGTGATGGATACGAAAGGAACCTTGGAACATGGTAACTTATTGGAAGACGTCAATTGGCAAGAAAATGGTGCCTCGACCTTAAAACCTTTGTTGGAAACCATTCTAAAAGAAGAAACATATATCCTGTCGGATAAAATACCTCAGAACTACTTAGAATTAAAACATTCTTTAGGTTTTCCAATTATACACAACAACAAAATTGTTGGTATTTTAGGCTTGTCTAATTTAATTGGATACAAAGATCTTTTGGCTGAAACATTAGCTCCATTTTTATCAACTTATGGAACCATTATCCAGAACATTCGCCTAAAAAGAACCCAAAAAGAAAACGAGAAAGAATTACGACAAGCAAAAGAAACAGCGGAACAAGCGGTATTGGCTAAAAATCGCTTGTTTACCAATATTTCACACGAATTTAGAACGCCTTTATCCTTGATTGTAGGACCTGTTTCCGCCATATTGAAACAACCTCAAGGAAATATGGATGAAGTCGAAACCCGTGATTCTTTGGACATGGTGCTACGGAATAGTAAAAAAGTCTTGAGTTCTATTGACGATATTATGGACTTAGCCAAATTGAATTCTAATAAACTAGAAGTTCGAGCGCAAACCAATCGTTTGCATTCCTTTATCACTGGTATTTACAATACATTCAAAGTACAGAAGAACTATAGGGTTCTTAATTATCAATTAGAATACAATGTAGATCATAATTTGGTGATTGATTTTGATTCCTATAAGATGGAAAAAATCATTACTAATTTATTATCCAACGCCTTTAAGTACACCGCAGATTCTGGTGCAATTACGATGTCGGTAACAGATACTGGAACGGCCATAAAAGTAGAGGTACAAGATACGGGAATAGGGATTAAGGCAGAAGATTTACCACATGTATTTGAACGTTTTTATCAAACAAAAGAAGCTAAAAAGACAGATGTTTCGGGTTCTGGAGTTGGGCTTGCTTTGGCACAAGAGTTGGCTGCCTTGCAAGGTTTTGAAATTTATGTGCGTAGTGTCTTTAAGGAAGGAACGACTTTTTCTTTTTTGATGCCTAAGGTAGAGAGCCTTACTTTGATGCCCAATAAGGTGGAACCAATTCCTGTAAATACAACAGAAGATAAAGCCCCAAGGCTTGTTAGTGAAGGACCGAACGTATCGGGACAAAGCCAAAAGCCAAGCATATTAGTTGTGGAAGACAACAAGGATATGGCAGCCTTTATCAAGATGGTATTGGGACCTCAATATGCTATTTCTTTGGCTGAAAATGGATTGGTTGCCCTCAATATCCTAAGGGAAGACAGCAGTCGGTTTGACTTAGTGATTACCGATTTGATGATGCCAGAAATGGATGGATATGAGTTGTTGGAGCATATCAAAGCCGCTGCTTGGGGAGTTAGTTTGCCTGTTATTGTTTTAACGGCTAAATCTGGGGAAGCCAGTCGATTAAAGGCTTTGACGATTGGAGTAGATGAATATTTAACCAAACCTTTTTCTGTAGAGGAATTAAATATTCATGTTAAGCGATTGATTGAGAATGCCTTAGTGCGGAGAGATTGGCAAGCTAAGGAAACTGATGAGGTAGAAGGGACAGCTCCTGTAGACAGTCCTGCAACATCGGTGACAGATAGTACTTCTGTAGCAAAGAAAGAAACGGTCTTGTCCATTGCTGCACGAGAAAAAATTGAAGAAGCAAGGGAGGTTGTGCTTAAAAATATTGATGAAACAGAGTTTACTGTCGATGATTTGGCACGTGCTGTTGCCGTAAGTAAACGCCAGTTGTATCGATTCATGCAAGCAAATGTGGGTTTAACGCCTCTTAAATTTATCAACGAAATTCGTTTGCAAGAGGCAAGAAAGTTATTGGAAGATGGATCTTGTAGTACTGTTAAGGAGGTCTCTTATTCTATTGGCTTTATGTCTGCTCGACATTTTTCTAAAAACTATGCGACTCGTTTTGGTAAGAAGCCTTCTGAGTATTTTAAGTAGGAAAATCTGTTTTTATTTGACATGATTTGAGTTAGTAACTGATGTTACGCAAGAAATTAATTAGATCCCTCAATACCTATTAACTGGTTTCGAACTTTTGTTTTAATGTTGAATGCTAAATTTTTAATGCCCTATTGCTATGGGCATTTAGCATTCAAAATTAAACATTCAACCTTAAAACAAGGTGGAGTTAATCAAGGATAAGTTTAAATAGTATTAAAAAGACATTTACGTAACATGAGTTAGTAATTAAAAAAAACTTCTTACATAATTTTAGGTATATAGCTGTAATAGAGTTATTTAAGTTTTTTTTTGGCTGTGTTATAGAATTTTGTAGGTTTCTATAATTCTCAGCGATAGCTTTTTATAAAAAATGAGTATTGATTTTCAAGCAGTGTTAATCCTAAATTTAAGGAAAAAAACTGCTTTTTTCTTGTTCTTTGCTTGACCAAAG
>CALDEP010000328.1 GCA_937942475.1 uncultured Aureispira sp. | reverse complement strand
TTCAAAAAACTATTCTCTTTTCATTATTATTTATAATACAATTTAACATCCAGCTAAAAATTAACTGATTTCCAAATCATCAAATCAATTATTATCCGACTTATTATCAACAGGATTGTGTGCTAAATTAATATTCAAAGTCACCTGTATGCCTTCCGTCATCATCTTATGCTGATGCATCAAGGCAGCTCTAAACTTATCGCCTCGAGCTTTATAATTTTTAAAAAGGTCGAAACTGGAACAAGCAGGAGACAATAAAACAACATCTCCAGGCTCTGCATATAAAGTCGCTACCTTTATAGCCTCCTCTACACTTCTTACTTCTACTATAATTTCATGCTTGTCTTCAAAAGCCTTCTGTATACCTGAATTATCAACCCCCAAACAAACAATAGCTCGCACTTTTTCTTTCACTAAATCAAACAATTGTGCATAATCATTGCCTTTGTCTATTCCGCCAACAATCCAAACCACAGGTTTGGTCATTGCTTCCAAAGCATAAAACACAGCATCTATATTTGTCGCTTTGCTATCGTTGATAAACTCTATTTCGTTCATCGTAATCACCGACTCCAAGCGATGCGGCTCATTCACAAAAGAAGACAAGGCTTTTTCTATGAATTTGTTTTCTACGCCTAGTTTTTTGGCAACCAAAACAGCACATTGCATATTAAAGTAATTGTGTCTGCCTTTTAAAACCAAAGCACTTGTTGGCATTTCAAAATCGGTCTCAGGAACTCGAAACAAATCTGATTCTTGTTCCAAAGCACGCATCGAAATTTCGTATATAGCTGCTTTATTTCCATTATAATAATGCTCCAATCCATATTGAATGTTCACATCATCATTATTATATATAAAAACTTGTTCTGCTCCCTTGTTTTGTACCATTCTAAACTTAGAAGCAATGTATTTTTCTAATTGATACTCATAACGATCCAAATGATCTGGAGTAATGTTCAACAAAATTGCCATCGCAGGATTAAACGTCGTCATATTATCCAACTGAAAACTACTCACTTCCACCACATAATAAGCACGATCTTTTTCAGCGACTTGCTTTGCCAAACTAAAACCAATATTCCCTGCTATTCCAACATCAAGACCGCCTATTTCCAAAATATGATGGATCAATCTTGTTGTCGTCGTTTTTCCATTGCTGCCTGTAATGCCTATAATGGTAGCATTTGTATAATGGCTCGCAAATTCCAACTCATCAATAACGGAGATTCCTTTTTCTTTTAACTGTTGAATTAGAGCAACATGATCTGGAATACCTGGACTTTTGATGACAAGATCAGCCGTCTCTAGGATTCTTTCCGTACTATGTTTTTCTTCTTCGTAAGCAATCTTTTTTTCTTCTAAAACTGCTTTGTATTGCTTTTCGATTGTTCCCAAATCAGAAACAAAAACTTCAAAGCCTTCCTTTTGAGCCAAAATAGCTGCCCCTACCCCACTTTCTCCAGCACCTAATACTACTATGTTCTTTCGATTGCTCATGCTTCCGTCTTATCTTACTTTCAAGGTTATAATCGTTAATACGGCCAAGAAAACACCAACAATCCAAAACCGAGCTACAATCTTTGATTCATGCATGCCTTTCTTTTGAAAATGATGGTGCAAGGGAGACATCAAGAAAATACGCTGTCCCGTTCCTGTCTTTTTTCTAGTATATTTAAAATAACTTACTTGCAACATAACTGATAAATTCTCTGCTACGAAAATTCCACACAACAAAGGAATTAGCAATTCTTTGCGAATCATAATTGCCAATGCAGCAATAATGCCTCCCAAAGCCAAACTTCCTGTATCGCCCATAAAGACTTCGGCAGGATAGGCATTGTACCACAAAAAACCGATACAAGCGCCCAAGAAACAGGCTGAAAAAACAACCAATTCGCCCACATGTGGCACATACAAGACGCCTAAATATTCTGCCAAAATTGTATTACCAGAAACATAAGCAAACAAACCTAATACCGCTCCAATAATTGCCGAAGTTCCAGCCGCTAAGCCATCAATTCCATCCGTCAAATTTGCAGCATTCGATACGGCTGTTGTTATTATAATAACAAAGGGTATAAAAATCAACCACACCCAATATTTTGCATTCTCACCCAAAAACCACAAAAAGTACTGGTAATCAAACTCGTTTCCTTTAAAGAAAGGCACATTGGTCATCGTTGTTTTAACATAAACCATTTCCTCTGTATACGTAACTCGCTCCCCATTGCTTCCTCTCCCCAAACGCTCTACAGGTACCTCTTTGATCACTTCGTAACCATATTCTTGTGCCACCTGTTGGTCTACTCGTACCACTACATCATCGTGAAACAGCATCACAGAGCCAATAATAGCACCTAAAATTACTTGTCCCAAAATCTTGTATCGACCAGCCAAACCCTCTTTGCCTTTCGTCAACTTTAGATAATCATCTATAAAGCCAATAGCGCCCATAAATACCGTTGTCAACAACATCATCTGAATGTAAACATTCGTCAAATCTGCCAACAACAAACAAGGCAATAAAATGGCCAAATGAATCATCAAACCACCCATTGTTGGCGTTTTAGCTTTTGCCTCTTCACCAGGCAAACCCAAAATACGTTGCTTTTCAATGATCTGCATCCGCTGAATCAATCCAATGATTTTCTTACCAAAAACCAAAGTAATGAGTAAGGAAATCAAAACTGCCAACCCTGCACGAAAAGTGAGGTATTGAAAAAGTCGAATATCTAAGGTTTCAGCTAACCAGTATAACATGATTCTATTTGTTGTCTTCTGTTGGGGATTCTAGTAAGCTCATTCACTCACTCAAAGCATTTTTTAATTCTTCTTTATCGTCAAAAGGATATTTCACCCCATTGATTTCTTGGTATTTTTCATGTCCTTTGCCAGCCACTAGGATAATATCTCCTTTCTCGGCTAAGCGGCAAGCTGTTTTAATCGCCTGCTTTCTATCTGTAATAACCAGGGTCTTCCGACCCGCATAAGGCGGAACCCCTTGCTCCATATCAAGCAAGATTGCCTCTGGATCCTCCGTACGCGGATTATCGGAAGTTAAAATCGTTTGTTGACTGTAGTCACAAGCGACTTTTGCCATTAAAGGGCGTTTGGTTATATCTCTATCACCGCCACATCCTACGACGGTTATTATTTTTTCGTTGCCTGTTCGCAACTTATCAATTGTCTGTAAAACTTTTTCTAAAGCATCGGGGGTATGCGCATAATCCACAATCCCAGCAATTCCTGAAGGTTCATACTGCATGTAATCAAAACGCCCTTCTGGTGCTTTCAAATTGCTCATAACAGCCAGTACTTCTAATTTATCGGCACCCAACAACCTTGCTGTTGCATACACGGATAGTAAATTATAAGCATTAAAGCCACCCACTAAACGAGCATAAAACTCTTCTCCATCTAGATACATGACCAATCCAGAAAGGTTGTTTTCCGTGACTTTGGCTCTAAAATCTGCCATTTGGCGCAAAGCATAGGTTACTTTTTTAGCGGCTGTATTTTGCAGCATCACCTCCCCTCTTTTATCGTCTAGATTCGTTAGCGCAAAAGCGGTTTTAGGCAAGGCATCAAAAAATCCTTTTTTAGCATAAATATAATTTTTAAAGGTTTTGTGATAATCCAAATGATCGTGTGTGATATTTGAAAAAACACCGCCTTCAAAATGAATGCCTGCAATTCGTTTTTGGTCTACGGCATGAGAACTCACTTCCATAAATGCATACTCACAACCTGCGTGATTCATCTCCACCAAAAGTTCATTTAATCTGATGACATCAGGCGTTGTATGTGTGCTAGGAATGACTTCCTCTCCTATCTTGTTTTCTACCGTAGAAATTAATCCTACGGTATATCCCAACTGGCTAAACAAGTTGTGCAACAGAGTTGCCGTTGTTGTCTTTCCATTTGTTCCAGTAATTCCAATCAACTTCAACTGTTGAGAAGGAGCGCCATAAAATTTGTTGGCTAAATCCCCCAAAGTAGCTGCTGTATCGCTTACTCGTATATAAAGAACATTTTCTTGTGCATTTTCTATTTGCTCACAAAGCACAACACGTGCTCCCTTTTCTATTGCTTTATTAATAAACAAATGCCCATCTGTTTCTACGCCTCTTATGGCCACAAATAAAGCACCTTCCTCCACCTTTCTAGAATCAAAATGAAGGCTTTTAACAACAGGATTAGTATTTGGTCCTGTCTCTTGATATTTGGTTCCTTCTAGTAATTCGTTTAATTTCATTGCTTAAAATTCGTTACAATTATCCTAGTACCAATTCAATGGTATGCGCTTCATTTACCGAACGTCCAGGTTTAATGGACTGCGATTTTACTTTACCAGAACCTCGCACTTTTACTCTAATCTTTCTGTTTTCCAATAAATACAAGGCATCTCTCAAACCCATTCCAACTACATTCGGAATAATTTTATCTTGATCTTTAATATTTCTTGTCAACAAAGCCAAAGTATCATTTTCAATACGACTGACCGACCAACGTGTTGTTGAAGCATCCTTGTAAGGCATCCCCAAACCTGCTATTAAGGTTTCAAAATCGCTTTTGAAACCAACTTGCAAATTCGGCATTTTATCCCCTTTGTACACTCTAGCAGAATCGTTAATGGCATTGTGTACATCAATAATTTTTGAATAACACTTATCTGCAATTTCCTTAAAGACAGGAGCCGCTACTCGACCACCATAAAACCCTACTCGTGGATTGGTTATTACTACAATACAAGAATAAACAGGTTTATCCGCAGGAAAATAACCTGCAAAAGAAGAACGATATTTCTTCGTTTCTCCCTTATCTCGATAGGCACGATAATTAATAATCGCTGTTCCTGTTTTTCCCGCTATGCTATAATGTTCTGGCTTAATATTTTTAGCCGTTCCATTTTTACCTGCCACCACACTTTCCAACAACTGCTTTACATAACCAACTGTTTTTTCATCGACCAAATTACGGCTGATAATCTTTGGTTTAAATCGTTGTTCTGTTTTTCCAAATGAACGAATTTCCTTAACAATATGAGGTTTCATCATTTGTCCATTGTTCGCAATGGTATTGTACAAATTCAAGGTCTGCAAAGGCGTCAAATAAGACTCATAACCAATAGCCATCCAAGGAATGGTAATACCACTCCAATCTCTATAGTCAGGATCTTTTATAAAAGAAGAACCTTCTCCAGAAAATCCAAGTTTAGACTGTTCAAATTGTAAACCTCTCAAATAATCAATATATTTTTTCTGACTTGCTTTGTCTTTATTATAATACTTGTTTGCCAATCGAGCTACCCCAACATTGGAAGAAATTTCAAAGGCCTTGCTAACCGTTGTTTGATTCAAACCATGATAAGACGCATCTTCCATTGTTTCGTCATAAAACTCAATACGTCCTTTATTCAAATCAACCATATCGGTTGGTTTGATATGACCATGCTCAAATAAAGCCATCATAGTGGCTAATTTAAACGTAGAACCAGGTTCTGCCGCTTCTGCAATGGCATAATTCTTGGTTTCCCAATAAGAACTACGATCTTTATTAAATCCAATATTTGCAATGGCTTTAATTTCTCCTGTAGCCACTTCCATCACAATAGCACAACCATGATCGGCTTGGTTTTCTTTTAAGGTTCTCAACAAAGCTTCTTCTGTAATATCTTGCATATTAACATCCAAAGTAGTGACAATATCTTTACCAGCTCTTGGCTCAATTTCAGACATATCTGTCAGTGGCACCCAAATATTACTCCCAATACATTTCATTGGTTTCATGGTTTCCTCTCCAGACAAAATATGGTCAAAGGCTTCCTCCAACCCCACTCGCATGGTATCAATAATTGGAACACCTCTAACATCACGAATCGTATCGCCCGATTGACTTATTTTCACATAAGAGCGAATATAACCGACCGTACGATGCGCTAACATTTTGAATGGATATTGGCGTTTGCTCATTTTGTCAATAATCAAACCACTCTTATATTGTCCCCCTTTGTTGAACAATGGAAATTTCTTAATTTCTTCTAATTCCAAATAGCCTACATTCTTACGAATAGGAAAATAGCGATGCCCTGCATTTCTTGCATTTTTCAGACGATCTCTGTAAGCACCTATCGTATATTCATTATCAACATAGCGTGCTAAACAAGAAGCCAAGGTATCTACATACCTCATAAAAGTATCTTTAGGCACTACCTTTGTATCAAAATGCAGTTGAAAATAAGGCAAAGAAGTTGCTAATAAACTACCACTTTCTGCCAAAATATTTCCTCTAGGAGCTTCCACAGGACGCAAAGCAATATAAATACTATCTGCTCTAGCTCTCAAGGCTTCCCCATCCATATACTGCACCTTACCGATCTTTAACAAGACCACGACAGCGGCAAGAATCGTCATTAACATGACGACATAGATCCGCCATAAGATGGCATTTCTAACATCTACTGGTTTGGTTTCCTGTTTGGTTTGGTCTTTTCCTGACATTGAGTGTTCTATCCTTATGTTCGCAAGAATTATCTAGGACAATTCTTATTTTATTTTATTTTTATTGATAATCTTTTTGGGATTGGTTGTTAATTCTTCCAAACCCATCTTTTTTACTTTTTTGGCAACCACAGATTCCATACTTTGATACATCAGGTCTGAGTTTTTAGAATTACTCTCCCAACTCACCTTCTTTAATTCTCTTTGTATCAACTTAATTTCCTTGATCGTTTGCACGGCATAATGTGAATTAGCAATGTAAATGACACCCAAAAAAGCTAGGTAAAAAATAAAATGGATGTTGTTGAATAAATAAAAGGCGCTCATATTCAAACCATTCATAAAAGCAGGCTGCTTTTTAGGTTTTGACGGCCTTTTGGGCGCTATTTTTATGGGTGCTTTTATTTTATTCTCAGCCATGGTGCTTCTTACTCCTCGGTTACGCTTGTTATATTTAAAAACTAGTTTAAGCTACTACAAATTGTCGTGGGGCGAACACGTGGTTCGCCCTTACGTCAATTAAATAATAGCGGTTTCTTATCTGTCCGTTCTGCAATACGCATCTTGGCAGATCTAGCTCTTGGATTCTCTTCTATTTCTTTATCCGTAGGGATAATAATTTTTTTATTAATTGCTTTTAGTGGCTGATAAAAATTACCAAAATCATCTTTTTTAGGTTCATTTTCAAAAGTTCCTTTCTTAATAAGGTTCTTCGCCAAACGATCTTCCAAAGAGTGGTATGAAATAACTACCAATCGACCACCTGTTTCTAAGACTTCCGTCGTTTGCCAAAGCATTTCTTTTAGCACATCGACCTCTTCGTTTACTTCCATTCTCAAAGCTTGAAATACTTGAGACAAGTAACGATTTCTCTTACCTTTTATACATTTGTCAATAGCAGTTACAAAATCGCCAATTGTTTTTAGTGCAATACCAGATTCTCTAGTATGTACAATTAACTGTGCCAATGTCTTAGAATTTCGGACTTCTCCATACATTCCAAAAATGTGCTGCAACTGTTCTGCATTGTACTTACTTAACACCTTCTCTGCTGTCAAATCTGCCCCTTGATTCATGCGCATATCCAACAAAGCATCAAAGCGAAACGAAAAGCCTCGCTCTGCGGTATCAAACTGGTGTGACGACACGCCCAAATCCGCTAATATAGCATCTACCTTTCGGACACCTTCTAATCTTAAAAAGCGTTTTAGAAATCTAAAATTATGCGGAATCAACTTAAATCGCTCGTCCTCTATTACATTCTCAGCAGCATCTGCATCTTGATCAAAAGCATACAAACGTCCTTTGGGTCCAAGATTTTCTAAAATCAGAGCCGCATGTCCGCCACCTCCAAAGGTAACATCTACGTAAGTGCCATCTGGCTTTATATTTAACCCATCAATGCTTTCTTGAAGCAGTACGGGATTATGATAATTCAGTTCCTCCATCTTGACTTCCTCCGTTCAAACTTCCCATTACCTCTTCTGCCAAAGCATCAAAGTCCATTGGTTCGTCATTTAATAAAGCTTCGTAATTTTCTTTAGACCAAACTTCTATTTTATCAAAATAAGCAAACAAGATTAATTCTTTATCTGCCTCTGCATGATCCAACATGGTTCGAGGAAACAACAGCCTTGAATTACTATCTAATTCTAGCTCTGTAGCTCCTCTAAAGAAATAACGGACAAAATCTCTATTCTTTTTTACGTATTGATTTAGTTTTTGAATATCTTTGGAGATGGTATCCCAAGCTTGTCGTGGGTACAATACCAAACATTTTTCAAAACCTCGGTTTAAGACAAAGCCGTCCTGTGCCAAATCACCAAGCTGTTTTAGCATGGGAGATGGCAATCTTAGACGCCCTTTTGCGTCAATCTTGCAGCTGTATTCACCGAGAAATTGTATCATTAAACTTTTTTTGTTCGTTATTACAAATCAAAAATACCATTTTCTACCACTATTTACCACTTTATACCACTTTTTGTAGAAAATAATTCCCACTATTTGCACTTTTCTTTTGAAAAGCACAAAAAAAAGGAGCCTTAACACCTAAGTTAAGACTCTCGTAGCCCTTTATTTATGGGCTATAGCAAAGTATGTTTCACCTTTTCGATTACACTCAATTTAAAAGTGGGAAATTTTACCTTTTTTTTCAATAAAGTGGAAAAAAGAAGCTCTTTTTCTAAAAAAAGAGAAAGAAGTGGGAAAACTAAATCGTTTGGTGGGAAAGAGTGGGAAATGCTTCCGTTCAACTTTTGAACAAGGGTTATTTGCTTGCTCATAGTCCCTTCAATTCATTGATTTTATATTCTTACAACAGGCCTCTAAGTTGATACATTTCTAACCACAAAGAACGCCCAGAAACATCCCCTTCAGACCACTTTTTGAGCCAGTCCAAAATGGACCCGCAATGCTTCCAAACACAAGACTGCCAAGTTGTATTTTCATCTTTCAAATTCTTATCTAAAACATAAACAGCGCCATTAGGATCGCCACAGTCCACTAAAGAATAAATATCTGCCCCCCAATATAAAAAAGGCAGCAACGATTTAGACAATTCCCAATCCCAATCTTTGATCTTTGCCTGATGCAATTCTTTATAAGCTTGACCTAAGGTAATTTTTTTATTTTCTGCGGCTTCTTCCAATAAGAAAAAACCGTAATCGGGACCAAAGTCGCCATTGCCTAATTCCAAATACAATTGCTTGATAACGGAAGGTAATGTCAAGCCTATTTTAGCTTCCAAATTGGTCAAATTATACTTGAGGTTGCTTTTCTCCAATCCATTGGTGGAACGATTAAACTTTTTGCTCAATGCAGCCACTACTTTTGCCTCTTCCGCCAAGCTATTTTGCAGGCGAACCATTCGATTCTGTCCATTTATTTCAGATAATCGGTAGACTCTCGTTTCAATATGCCAGTTTTCATTCAAAGCAAAATTGATCCATTCTTTCACCTTTTGAGGGGAAGACAACAATTTGTCTGTGCCGCTTTGAATGATGACCAAACATTGCTGTGCATTTACACTATTATAAATTGTGCATTCTATGGCATCCAACCATGCAAATATTTTGACCTCCCAATGGTAATGCTGTTGTCCTATTAGTATTGTGTTCATTTTTAAATCTACTTCAATATAAATTCAATAGACTTTATCAAAAATTCCTGCTTATACTAAAATAGTATTTTGTCTTCCTGCAAATTAATTCGTCATAAAGTCTAATCAGTAAAATAAAATCTAAGCTTTTTTTTTTACATTAGCCCCCAATGGATTCAATTTTTCTATAAAAAAAATCAATCATCATGCCTACGATCAATCTATCTACACAAAATTCTCTTATTCATCAATTTGTTACCGAATTAAGAGATATCGACATTCAAGCAGATCGCATGCGTTTTAGAAGAAATTTAGAACGTTTAGGAGAAATTTTTGCTTACGAAATAAGCAAAACATTGCAGTATGGAGAGTTTGAAGTAGAAACATCCATGGGCATTTCTAATTCTAAAATTTTAGCAACAACGCCTATTTTAGCTACGATTTTAAGAGCTGGAATTCCAATGCACCAGGGTTTATTGAATTTCTATGATCAAGCAGATAATGCGTTTGTAACGACCTATCGTAGACAACACAAAGATGGTACCTTTGAAATCCACATGGACTATGTTTCTTGTCCCAATATTGATGGAAAACCTTTAATCATTTGCGATCCAATGATTGCAACAGGAATGTCTATGACCACTGCCATTGAAGGCATTTTGGAACATGGAACACCTTCTCACATTCACATTGTTGGAGCAATTGCTTCTACTGATGGAATCGAGCATTTGGAACGCACCTTGCCTAAAGCAAGCATCTGGGTAGCAGCCATTGACGAAGAATTGACGGCTCGTTCGTACATTGTCCCTGGTTTGGGAGATGCTGGTGATTTGGCTTATGGTGATAAAAATATTGAGGAGTAGTTGATTAAAAAAATGACCTTAAAAGAGATTGTTGCTTCCCTATCTGAATATGTTGGGCTTGAACTTGCTATTCGATTTTTAGAAATTGGGCTCCCTATTTGGGATGATTTTTCCCAAAAATCAATAGACGATTCAACTACTTATGGTGCTATCCTAGAGTTGGAGTTAATTGATTCTAAAATCATAAGCTTAAGCATTCAACTTGGTAAAGCATGGATTCAACCCAAATCTGCGGCAATGCAAGCTAAATTGGAAACGGACCTAAAAGGGCTGCTTAGTGAGTTTTCTATGTGCCTTTGTTTGAAACCTGACTTAGATCCACACATAGAGCTTATTTTTCATGCTGCTTATAATTTTTTAGATTATATCAATAAGGAAGCCATCCCCCGTTCTCAAAAATCTATGATCTACGCTTCTATTAATCAATCTATTGACGCTATTATCAAAGTAAAACTACTAACTGAAGCTGAAATTAATACAATTTTGAAAACTTATCAATAATATAGCATTGAAGCGTTTATTTTGAGTTGATTGACAACTCAAAGAACCTTATTTTTTTGTCAATTCAAAGACAGTAATTTCAGGAAAAACGCCTACTCGTCCAGCGAAACCTAGAAAACCAAAACCTCTATTTACATACAGAAACTTACCTGCTTCTTCATATAAACCCGCCCAATGTTTATACACATATTTGATGGGACTCCACTTAAACATAGGCAAATCAATGCCCATTTGAAAGCCGTGTGTATGTCCGCTAAGCGTCAAATGAATGTGCTTTTCATAAGATTTTACATGATCTTCCCAATGTGTTGGGTCGTGTGACAGGAGTACTTTGAAGTCTTTTTCTTCACAATCTGCTGTTGCCAAATCTAAATCTCCTGCCTTGGGAAAATGACGACTTCGTCCCCAATTCTCAACTCCAATTAAGCGAATGTATGCGCCTTCTTTTTCTAATTTTGTGCTTTCATTTAGTAATAAATTAAATTCCATCGTTTTATGATGTTCTTTAATTTGGGCTAAATTTCGTTGACCATGTTCGTCATCGTCAAACATTCTTTTGTACATAGGATAATCATGATTTCCAAGTACCGCAAACTTTCCATAAGGCGCCGTCAAGTTTTTGAAATCATTAATATAAGGCTCTATTTCTGAAGCAAAACTATTTACTAAATCTCCTGTAAATAAAATCACATCTGCCTTTTGCTCTTGCAAGAGTTTAATTCCTTCTCGAACAGCCTCTTCACTATCAAAACTTCCAGAATGGATGTCTGAAATTTGGGCAATTCTAAAACCATCAAACGTGTCTGGCAAATCATCAAATGCTAGCGTCTGATTGTGTACGGTAAACTTATATTTTCCAAACGTTATACCATGCAAAAAAGAAGCAAAAGGAATGGCTCCCAAAAGGACACCGGCCTTTTTTAAGAATTTTCTTCGTTCTAATGGTGCTGCTTGTTTCTCTTTGTTACTAAAATGGCGATAGCCTCTGTGAAATAGCCCCACAATATCATCTAGCAAGAAAAATATAGCTAAAAATAATTCGCAAACTAAAAAGGTAATCATCAAAGCCAAAGAGTAATTTGAAAAAATAGTAACGGTACTAATTCCTCCTCCAAATCGCTCAATCAATGTATACAATCCTGTTGCTGATGCCAGTACAGACACGACAGCTAAGCCAATCGACAAATTACGATACAAAGGTGTTTTAAATAGTTTAGCCAAACTAGAATAGACGTAAAACTTCATCACTATTATCAAGCCCCAAAAAATAAAACGTCCCATATTATTGTAATTGTATTTTTAAATGTTCACACGCAAAAAAAACTGTTCAAAACCTCCGATCTATGCGCTGCTTAACAAACAGCATTTAAACATTAAGAGTTGTTTATTTATAAATTTATATCCAAAAAATCGACCACTCGAATTAAATAAGCGATAGAATTAGATGTATCGCTTACAAAAGTGAATTTTATTATTAACATTGACCTAATTCTGACAACAAAAGACATAAATCTTTTGTTTAGCGGCTTTATATTTTTTTCTAATCAAAAAACTACATTTAATGTACTATCAATCAATTTTAACCTTTCTACTTTTTAGTTTCCTAATTTCCTGTAATAACGCTCCTACAGAAGACAGCAACACTGCAATAACGGCACCTACAGAAGCACGCACAAAAGAGGCTACGCCTACAAAACACAAAAACGAAAATGCTTTTGTTGCTAGTGTAGAAGAAGCACACCAAAGAGCAGCATTCCTAGGTAAAAAAGCCATTCAGTTTGATATTGTATTGACTTTTGGTGGTAATGAACGCCTAAATGGGACGATTCTAACCACAACAGATTCTCGTCAAGGGCTTATTACTTACAAAAATGGACAAAAGGTCTATTACAATGAAGACAAAGTTTTTTATAGCCCAGAAATGGAAAATCCTGATAGGGTTCGTTTTGGCGCCTATACTTGGCCTTACTTCTTCCTATTTCCATACAAATTGAGTGATCCTGGAACCAACTGGGCGGCTTATGAGCAAACTTCTTTGAATGATAAGGAATATTTAAGCCAAAAGCTAACCTTTGATGCTGGTACTGGCGACGATCCTGGAGATTGGTACATTGCTTATGCAGACAAAGAAAGTCATTTGATTGACGTTGCTGCTTATATTGTAACTTCTGGCGGTAGTACTCAAGCAGAGGCAGAACTAGATCCTCATGCGATTCAGTACAAAGATTACACGATGGTAGATGGCGTTCCAATTGCTAACACTTGGACCTTTTGGGCATGGAGAAAAGAGGGTGGCCTAACCAAAGAGCTTGGTGGTGCTACTTTGAGCAATATTAAATTTGTAGAGGTTGATGAAAAAACCTTTGTTGCTCCTGATAATTTTGCTACAATTTAGATGATAAGAGTCTATCTAAGCAATACTTCAAAAAAGGCATTAAGGTAAGTTTTACTTTAATGCCTTTTTTAACATTATTAATGTATTAATAATATTATTTTTTACTTAATTTGGGGCTTTTATTTATTAAAATCAGCCCACCCTAATATGCCCCTAAAACACATCTATTGGTTTGCGCCATACAACATCACTTGCCCTAGTACAAGATATCGAGGAAAATACCCATTAGAGCATTTACAAGAACAGCATAAACTAAGTTTTAATTTTATCTTACCCGATCGAAGTTTAGCTGGCATTTTCTACTTTCTAAAAATAGTGCTGTCCATTCTATTCTTTCGAAAAAGAAACTCTCTTCTTGTTATTCAGAAAGTATGTAGCAATAGATGGTATGCCAATGTGCTTAAACTCTTAGTCCTAATCAGAAACAAGGATACCTTGTACGATATAGATGATGCCGAGTATTTTCGACAACCAACCTCAACCCTTCACTTTTTCCTCAAACATTGTCAACAAGTTGCTGTTGGTAGCCAAGCACTAAAAGAATACTGTTTGGTTTACAATTCGAATGTTTACATTCAAACCTCTCCTGTGATCAGCCATTCTCATTCAAAAAAAGAAAGAATAAGTCCTTTGCACATTGGCTGGGTGGGCGATTTTGGTAATGGTCGTTCGATATCCAAAGCATTTTCACACAAAACAAGCTTGTATCAATTGCTCTTTCCTGCTCTACTAGACTTAGATATTCCGATCAAACTTTCTCTAATTGGCATCAAAGACCCTAAGGACAGACCAGAAATAGAGCACTATTTCAAAGACAAAGCAAATCTTCAATTAGAAATCCCTACTGAGCTTAATTGGGAAACAGACGAATGGTTATATCCTCTAATTGCTACCTTCGACGTTGGCGTATCTCCTATGGTAGACCATCCATTTAACCAAGCAAAATCTGCGTTTAAAGCCAAGCAATACTTGTCTTGTGGCGTTCCAGTTGTTGGAAGTTCTATTGGAGAAAATGATAAATTTGTCCAACATAATTACAATGGGTTTCTTTGTCAAGAAGTCCAAGACTTTAAGCTTGGGCTAGAGCAATTTGCACAAATGAGTAATAATGAATATCTTAAGTTTAGTACAAATGCTTTATCTGGTTATTCGGCTTATTCAATGGCCAATTATTGCCACTTATTATTAAAACATCACTCCTCTTAAACATGGATTCTTTCTCCCTAAGTACCTTTTTTGCTCCATTGGTACTATTTTTTTTACCACTAGCATTTTTCCCCTTTTGTTGTAATCATTAACAGTTCTTTGAATTTTTTATTTTTTTCAGAAACGTACACTTTTAAAATCAAGAAGAAGTTCTTTGAAAAGATCGGAATAAAAATCATAAAATTCAAAATAGGCATCCCACAACATTTTACCTATGCAAAAAACAGAAAAATGGGAAGGCTGATCTTGCCTGCATATTTTCTTTAAGGTTTTAAGATCTATTTTCTTTGAATTTAAACCTGCTAAAAGAGTAAAGATATAAGCTAAGCAAACTGCTATTAAAAGCCTAAATACTCTATCTGGTGCTCTTAATTTACTTTTATGAATATTAAAACCTCTAGATTTTAAGTCCCCAAATAAGGTTTCTATACTAAATCGTTTTTTATATAAACGGATTACTTGAGGTGGATAATCTATGTTTGAAACCAAATACCAAGGATCTTTATGCTTAGGATCATGATGACAAAAAACATGAATAGGACCATATTTCTTATTTGTATAAAGTACATTTGGAATCCAAGCGGTCTGTGTTCCTTCACTAGGATATAAATAAGAACCAAGCACTATTTTTTCATCTCTACCTTCAAACCTAATTAGCCTGTTTTTAGCGGTACGGCATATAACATCCCAACCTTGGATTTTACAAAAATCTAATAACTCTATTTTTGAAAACTCTCCATCTCCCAATAGTATTACTTTACAATTTGGTGGTAGTAATCTAGAAAAAACATCTAATAATTGAAGGTGCATTTCAACTGGAAAATGACCTTTCTTTCCTCTACGAACTAACCAACATAATGGGATTGCTCTTTTACGCCAAACCAAACTAATCATCAAACAAACACAACCATTACCAACAGGGCTTCCATCTATTGCAAACAATACTTGCTTACGACCTGCTAAACTCTCTAGTATTTTGGCTAAAAATGGCAAAAAAAATGCTCTGTATCTATATATTCATTACATAACCAACGTTTTAGTTTCTTTACTCGACTTTGAAAATCAAGCTCTGGACTAATAACTTTAGATAAATTCGTTAATCGACTATGATTCGTCTTTAAGAGGCTATAAATGATTGTTGAAAGAGTCATTAATCTTCTTGATGGATTACCTTTTAACTTTTGTCCTTTCGTATTTTCTAATGCTTTTTTTATATCTTTGATTTTCACGGTTAGTGCTATTTATTGTGTCGGCAAAACACTTTTTTATAATAAATACACTAACCTATTTTTTATTCCCGACGTTTCAAAGAACTTTCTCTACTCTTTTTAAAAGTGTACGTTTCCAAAAAAAAAACAAAAAAAAGATAAAAGGAGCATCGCTCCGGCACCATTTGTCCGAGAAAAAAAATCATCGAAAGATAAAATGATATCGCTCTTCCCTTCCCTTCCCTTCCCTTCTTATCTTGATAAGGTGTAAATGGGGACGAAGCTAAGGCTCCTATTTCAATTAAGACGCATTGTGTTTCAATAAAGCA
>CALDEP010000327.1 GCA_937942475.1 uncultured Aureispira sp. | reverse complement strand
AGCATCGCTCCAACACCCTTTATCCGAAAAACAAAACCATCTGAATACAAAATAATGAATGCCTACTTAATTCTAAACAACTCCAACACTAAAACGTATGGCATAGCTCTAAAACACAAAAACCTATAAGACTTTTAAGAATTATAGGTTTTTGAGAACAAATTATCTATTCTAAAGACAAAATGAATGGTAAATTGGTTGTAAATGGATCGATCAAATAAGTTTAAAGGACAGAAACAATAATCCATAACATTTTGATTGGCTACTATTTCTTTTTTTCTGTTCCATAGGTAATGTTCAAATCATCTAAGATAGATTCTAGCAACAAATCATCCGTAGCATCATAACCTGTTTTAAGATTATAACCATACCATCTACCCAAGGTTTGCCATTGCATGGCTTTCCAACGTCCTTCTAATTGCACAACAACATCAAAAAAGGGCTTATCGAGTTCCCGTTCAACCATTTTTATAAGAATGTAGCCTTGAGACTTGGTCAGTTTTTTCAATTCCTTGGTGTATTGAGGTTTTAATTCCTTTTCTTTTTTACGACCATATTTGCGCTTTTTACCTTTTTTCATGTCTTTGGTTGCTTCCTCAACATCTCGATAAAGGCGAATGGCTTCAGCGGCATAAGGATAAACCTTTGCAGCGTATTTTCTCCATTGATTGTAGCGTTTGCGCTCATCTCTATTGGCAAAGCTACGTTTTTGGCTCACTTGTATACTTTCCATGTCTGCTACAGGAAGCGTGTCGCCATCTATAATCAATATTTTAACAACATGCCCATTGATGGTCGTGGTTCCGTAAGACTCTCCGTTTCTGATGGCGGTGGCATTTCCTTGTGCAAAGGAACTGCCAAAATTATGGAGTAAGAGTAAGGTGATTATTATTTTTATTGTTGTCATAATGATAGAGTTGAGTCTTTATATTTTCAATCAAGTTACAAGAACTATAGTATGAATATAGTCAATAACTGTACTAAATTATGAAAAAGAGCCCTTTGGAAAGCTAAAATAACGCCTTCTTAACAGGTGTTTTAAAAAAGCTGTGCGATATTTTTACTGTTTTCCAAGGAGTTATAAAATGAATATTGAAAAAAAACAAAAAAAACTTCTTTTTTAAAAAAGCTAGTTGTACTTTTGCATTCGCTTTGGGATACATATGTATAACCCATTTCAAAACAAGTATTTTACCATAGTTTGTTGAATTTGCGTTCCATTGGTTTTTTTGGGTTTAAGTTTTTTTAAACCCTACACGATTAGCAATAGAATGTGAAAATGGTTTTTCTAATAGAAAGACAAGTTGACAAGCTATCATTTTTTAATAATTAAAAGAAATATAATTGTGGATACATTGAGCTATAGAACTCAGTCAGCTAAGAAGGAGACGGTTTCTCGCACTTGGTTGGTCGTAGATGCAGAAGGACAACCTTTGGGTCGTATGGCATCTAAGATAGCTGCAGTTTTGCGCGGAAAGCACAAAACTAGCTATACCCCGCATGTAGATTGTGGTGATTATGTTGTTGTAATAAATGCTGAAAAAGTATTACTTACAGGTAACAAAATGACACAAAAAGTACACTACACGCATTCAGGATACCCTGGTGGACAAAAACAAAGAACACCAGCACAAATCATGGCAAAATACCCAAATCGTTTGGTTGAGATCGCTGTAAAAGGGATGTTGCCTAAAACAAAGTTAGGTAATGCTATGTACAAAAAACTATTTGTTTATGAAGGATCAGAGCATAAACATCAGGCTCAGAAGCCTACTAAACTAGAGCTAAAATAAAAGAAGTATTATTATGGAAATTATAAATGGACTAGGGAGAAGAAAGGCTGCTGTTGCTCGTGTTTACCTAAGACAAGGTACAGGTAACGTTGTTATCAATAGCAAAGACTACAAAGATTACTTCCCAGTAGAACATGTTCAAGGAAAAGTTTTGGAGCCATTGACAGTGGTTGATGTCTTGAGTATTTACGATATTAAAGTTAACGTTAAAGGTGGTGGTGTAAAAGGACAAGCAGAAGCTGTTCGTTTGGGTATCGCTCGTGCACTTTGCAAAATCAACGAAGAATTTCGTGAGCCTCTTAAGGCTGCTAAATTACTATCTCGTGATTCTCGTGTTGTTGAACGTAAAAAATACGGTCAGCCTAAAGCACGTAAAAGCTTTCAATTTAGCAAGCGTTAATTTATTGTCTATCTATTTTGGGTTGGACAATCTGTTGGTCAATTTTGCAAAAAAAATCGAACAACATGTCTTTCCTACATTTAACATTAACCTTAGACTCATTTAAGAGTCTAATCAAAGAATAAAATAATATGCAAACTCCATCTCATAAAGAACTGTTGGATGCAGGATGCCACTTCGGTCACATGAAAAGAAAGTGGAATCCTAAGATGAGTCCTTATATCTTCATGGAACGCAAAGGAATCCATGTTATAGATCTAAACCGTACTATCGAAGGTTTAGAAACTGCTGGAAAAGCATTGCGTCAAATGGCGAAGTCAGGCAAAAAAATCATGTTTGTTGGTACTAAAAAACAAGCACGTGAAATTATTGCAGCAGCAGCAGAAAGTGTTGGCATGCCTTACGTAACTGACCGTTGGTTGGGAGGTATGATGACAAACTTCTCTACGATTCGTCAATCTATTCGTAAGATGCAAAAAATCCAAAGTATGTTGAACGACGGTTCTTTGGACAACATTACTAAAAAAGAGCGTCTAACGATGACTCGTACGCATACTAAACTAGATCGTGTATTTGGTGGTATGGCTCAGTTGAATCGTTTGCCAAATGCTTTGTTGATCTTGGATATTAACCACGAACACTTAGCTGTAGCAGAAGCAACTCGTTTGGGTGTTAAAACAATTGGTATCGTAGATACGAATTCTGATCCAAATAAAGTAGATTTCGCAATTCCTGCTAATGATGATGCTTCTAAATCTATCAAAATTATTGCTGACTACTTAGTATCAGCAATTCAAGAAGGTTTGGATGAAAGAAATCAAGGTAAAGACGAAAAAGCTAAAACAGAAGAAACGTCTGCTTAATATTTGGTGTCAACCAAGTTGTTAAAAACGTTTTGGAGTTTAAAGAATTCTCTAAATAATTTGATGTTACTTCATGGTTTTTTTGATTGTTGTCCAACAAGGCTAATGATCAAAAGGATCATGAAGTATCTATTGATATACTATTAAATCTTAATAAAAATCATGGCTACTATTAAAATTACTGCCAAAGATGTAAAAGCCTTGCGTGACCAAACGGGTGCAGGGATGATGGATTGCAAAAAAGCACTTGTTGAAGCAAATGGTGATATGGATGCAGCAATCTCTTACCTACGCAAAAAAGGTCAAAAAATGACTGATAAGCGTGCTGACCGCGATGCTAAAGAAGGTGTTGTTGTTGCTGCTACTAATGATGACAATACTAAAGGTATTATCATTCGTATTGGTTGTGAAACTGATTTCGTTGCTAAAAATGATGATTTTGTTGCTTTCGCTAAATCTGTTGCTGATAAAGCATTGGCAGAATTTACGGCAACTAAAGAAGAGTTGTTGGCAGTAACTATGGATGGTCAAACAATTGCTGATAAATTAGTTGAAAGAACTGGTGTTATTGGTGAAAAAATTGAATTGGCTGCTTACGAAAGATTAGAGGCTGCTCAAGTTGTTCCTTACATTCACATGGGTCACAAGGCTGGTGTTATTGTTGCGTTCAACAAAGCAAATGATGCTCTAGAAGAAGCTGGTAGAAATGTAGCAATGCAGATTGCTGCTATGCACCCAATCGCTGTTGATAAAGATGGTGTTGATGCTACGATGGTTGAGAAAGAAATCGAAATCGGAAAAGAGCAAGCTCGTCAAGCTGGGAAACCAGAAGCGATGTTAGAAAAAATCGCTCAAGGTAAATTAGGTAAATTCTACAAAGAAAGAACCTTGTTGAACCAAGAGTATGTAAAAGCTGAAAAGAAAGAGACGGTTAAACAATACGTTCAATCTATCGATAAAGAACTTACTGTTACAGACTTCAAACATGTAACTTTAGGTTAAAATTTATTTTAAAAGCGTTTCATTTTATATGAAACGCTTTTTTTTTAATAGTTTTTTATCTTTATACAAAAGATATATGAGCATCAAGGCCTTTGGTCGAGTTAGTTTGTTAATTATAAAAGTGGTAGCGATGATAATTTATCAGGTAAGTTTTATAAAGCCTTATTGGTTGATAAACTAAATTGAAATTGTTTAAACGCATATTTATCTGACAGATTATGAACCACTTTTTTAATTGTTTACCTAGTTTGTCTAAAGGGTTCAGGTTATTAAGCATTAATTTAAAATACGAAACTATTTTTATCAAATTTAAAATTCATGGCTATCCGTTACAAAAGAGTTTTATTGAAATTGAGTGGTGAATCGCTTATGGGCGAGGACGAGTATGGAATTAATCCTAAAATGTTAGCGCATTATGCAGATGAAATAACTGCTATAGTGAAACAAGGCGTTGAATTGGCTATCGTAATTGGTGGTGGCAATATATTTAGAGGCTTGCAAGCTTCTAAATCGGGTATTAGCCGTGTTCAAGGCGATTATATGGGTATGCTAGCAACGGTTATTAATGGACTAGCCTTGCAGAGTGCATTAGAAGCAAACGGAATTTTTACCCGTTTGATGACAGCTATTGCAATGGATCAAATTGCAGAACCTTATATCCGTCGTCGTGCTATTTCTCATTTAGAAAAAGGAAGGGTCATTATCTTTTCGGCTGGAACGGGAAATCCTTACTTTACGACTGATTCTGCGGCTGCACTTAGAGCTAGTGAGATTAATGCTGATGTTATCTTAAAGGGAACCCGTGTAGATGGTGTTTATACGGCTGATCCAGAGAAAGATCCTTTGGCAACCAAATATGATAACGTGTCTTTTGCGGAGGTAATTAAATCCAAATTAAATATTATGGATATGACTGCCTTTACGATGTGTTCGGAGAATGACATGCCGATTATTGTATTTAACATTGGTAAGCCCAAAAACTTAGCAAGAATTATACAAGGTGAATTAGTTGGAACCCGTGTAGAGTAGTTTTTTTAAAATTTTATAATGATTTTTGGTAGAATTTTTGTTTGTTTAAAAAAAAAGCTTAAAATACTACCCTTATTATATTAAAGTTCTACTCTCGGAGAAGACAAAAGCATTAAATAGTACAAAATTATGGAAGAAGAGATACAGTTATACATCGAGACAGCTGAAGAAAGCATGCAAGATGCTATTGAGCATTTTAGAA
Source organism: uncultured Aureispira sp. (assembly GCA_937942475.1). GTDB lineage: Bacteria > Bacteroidota > Bacteroidia > Chitinophagales > Saprospiraceae > Aureispira. The sequence continues at coordinate 7,793 of CALDEP010000327.1, read as the reverse complement.
AAGATTCTTCTCGAATTCGCTCAGGAAAAGCAACGCCTTCTATGTTTGATGGTGTCAAAGTGGATTATTATGGATCTCAAACAGCTATCGCACAAGTTGCCAATGTTAAAGCACAAGATGGTCGTACGTTGATTATTGCGCCTTGGGAAAAAACAATGTTACAAGCAATTGAACAAGCAATTTTCCAAGCTAATATGGGTGTTACACCTCAAAATGATGGTGAAATAATTCGAATTGTTTTGCCTATGCTGACGGAGGAACGTCGTCTAGGCTTGATTAAGCAAGCTAGTGTGTTGGTAGAAAATGCTAAAGTTAGTATCCGTAATGCTAGACGTGATGTAATGAATGAAATCAAGAAGGCAGTGAAGGATGGATATCCAGAAGATGCTGGAAAAACCAAAGAGGGTGTTGTACAAGATTTAACAAACAAGTACAGTGCTTTGGTTGACAAAATGATGGAAAAGAAAGAACAAGATATCATGAAAATATAAGTTTACTTATATCTATGAAATAGAAAAAACGCTTTGAATTTTTAATTCAAAGCGTTTTTCGTATTTAGGTAAGAACTTAAAAATTAAGCTTGATTCTTCCGAAATTTACTTAAGGTTTTGTTCGTTTGCTCGTGTAATTTTTTTTCAAAAAAGGAAGTGCCTCCCAACAAGAAGCCTTTAAAACCTAAGGCTTGTTTTGCCCAGTTGCGTAAGTTAAAACGATCGGTGTGCTTAATGATTTTACCGTCTTTTAACTCAAATTCAGCATCAACGATATTGTGTACTTTTCGTCCTGTTTGAGAAAAGGTATACCAGGCTTCCCAATGTGCGGTGCCTTTGTTTTCGTCTGCTTTTATATTAGAATATTCTACCTTTACATCCTTACCATTTTGACAAAGCATCGTCCACATTGCTTTGGCATCATCTCCTTTTAAGACACCAAAAGCAGGGTCACAAAATTCAATATCGTCATGGTAGCAGGCATTCATCGCCACAGGGTCGGAATTCTTAAAGGCTTCGTAAAATGTGTGAATGATCGTTTGCATAATTGTATTAATTGAGTTGATAAATTGGTTGTGTAGATCAAGATAGCATTTATTTGGAACATATTTATTTTAGAACTTCATCAAGTTATAATACTTCGTGGAGTTTTTAGTTTTTTTACAAAAAACATAAAAACACATCTTGCATTAGATTGATTATCAGCTTATTAATACCTTGAATACGTAAAAGTTATCTAGCTGGTAATCAATCTAATACGATTTAACTGCGTTGAGCCTTCGGGTTCTACACGAAGTATTGCAAGTTACAAAGGAGGATAAAAAAAGCAAAAACTACTACTGAGTAATTTTTGCGTTTTTATGAAACTACTTTTAATGACAAATTACATCTTGTTTGCTTGTCTCTTAGCCAACTGCTTGGCACGTTTCTCTTCAACTATTTTTGAATCCCAAAGCGTATAACCTAGATAAGTCGTTAGTCCAAGATGTTTGTAATTTACGCCCATTCTCCAAGGCGTATACGTTGTTAGTCCAACTTGTAATCGAGTTCCAAAACGAAACTGTTTCCATTGCGTTTCAACTGCTGCAACAGCATTGACATTACTACCTATTTTATGATTATAATCCCCTGCATAAATAACGACAGATATGGACGATAATTCAAGACCTACTTCTGCACCAGCTTCTAGTGTTAAGCCCCAATTTTTAGGCAAATCAAATTGAATACCTGCAATAATAGGAAGGTTTACATACATAGACCCAACAGCCATTTGTTTTTCAGTACTCATACTTCTACCTAAAGTAGTGAAAGATAAACCAGTTGAAAATCGTAATTTTTTCCAATCATATTCGTACTCAAAACCTAAATAGGGCATGTGCAGCGTTCCAGATATTTCTTTATAAGGAGTATCTTTTTCATAATTTTGAGCTTGTGAAGCCGTCCAGCCTGCATAGGCACTTATTTTGTGTTGTGCTTGGCTATTGTTATAATAAAAAAAGGAGGAAAAGAAGGTGAAGAGTAAGACTACTTGTTTCATGTGTTTTGGTTTAGAATAATAATATAATTTTTGTTATAACCTAAAAACGAAATAGGAACGTTGGCTGCTGCTTCTTATGATACATTACTCCGTTGAAAAATCGTATTAGTTTGATTATCAGTAGGATGTTTTTTTACTGGTTGGGATTCTAAAAAGCTGATAATCAAACTAATGCAAGATGCTTTTTTATGTTTTTCATAGAAAAACTAAAAAATCAACGGAGTATTAATGATAATAATAAATAAAAAAAGCAAAAACTCCCAATGGAAGTTTTTGCCAAAACAAAACAGCTATGTATGTTATGTCTTAAAAATTCTTTAGAGTAGTACGAATTTCTTTCAAAGTCAAGTCGATTAATAATTTTCCATCTCTGAAAACTTCTTTCATTTCTCCCTCTTTTTCTTCTTCCCAAGTCACTTCATCTATCAAGGAGTAAACGCCATCTTCTTTGATAATTTTCATCAGACCTTTTGCCGATTTTTTAGTGCCATCGTCTGTAATTGGATCTTTGAAAATTGCTCGTCCAACACCATCCACTTCACCATAAGTTGCCTTCATCGCAAAGCCAAAAGTATCACGGGTATTATATTGATAAGTAAAAGAGCCAATTCCAAGGACGACATTAGTAGAAGCAAAGCCCTTTTGTTTTAGACGTTCACAAATTTGAGTGGCTCTATCCAGCGTAATACTATCGCCATAGATCGATCCAATATGTCCATCTAATTCCTTATATCCTTTATCGTTTACAGTCCCGCCAAAGGTTTCCCAAAGACTTTCTACCACGCCTTTTCTTTCAATTTCTGTTTTCCCATTCGGATTACCACAAATAATATCTACAGGATCACCACTATCAGGGCGAATGACCACTTTGCCATCTCTAGCCAAGATTTCAGATTTTAGAGCAGGCAAATACTCGGTCAAAACCTTCCACAAATCCCAGGTATCTGAAACAATCGAAACAATTCCATTAGGATACACTTCGGTCACCAAACGCTTGAAGGTTTCTAGCTCCCCTGAATTTGTCCCCATACACATGACAGAATGTTCTGTAGCAGCAACCGTACCTCCAATCAATTCTGTATCTGAATCCGCATTATAATAATGCTCTAAGAAATCAATTGTAGGAATGGTGTCTGTTCCCGCAAAGCTCAGCAAATGTGCTGCAGAAGACATGGTACCTGCTTCCATTCCTGCCATTCCACGCATAGAAAAGTCATGTCCTTGCCAATCGACAAAATCTAAATTACTAGCCGTTTCTAGCGCATATTCATCTAAAATTTGGCGATACTTTTTAGCCAAGGTAGCCGAGTTACAAGGCATCCAAACGGTTGCAGATAATAAGGTTTCAAAATAATTGGTCAACCAGAAAAACTCTGGCTTAGTGTTGTACATTGTAAACATCGGCACTCGAATCGGCACACTAGCGCCTTCTGGCAATGCTTTGATGACCATTGGAATATATCCTAAATCATGCAAGGCTGCAATATGTTCCGTTCCAACTGAATTTGGTCCCAAGTAATTGTTGATTCTACGGGCATATTGTGCCACCATTTCTTCTTTGGGCTGATCAAAAAAGTTGCGCTGAAAATCTTCTAAAATGTATTTTTTGATAAAGTATTGTAAGCCGAAAAAGACGACTTGATCAATGCCTTCTATTCTACTTTTTCTAGGCGTCCAGTTAGAATAAACTAAGGTCGTTTTATCTGGATATTGTCTTCTGTGATCTACTTTGTAACCGTCGGTATATAATAATGGATTCATTGTCTTCATGTTATTTGTTTTGAATGTCTATTTTTTTTATTAATAAAGGAGAACTGCTCTTAGAGTAAGTTGTCGCTTAATTTTATTTGTACTAACTGTGCTTGTGCGTCCATATTTCGGATAGAATCTGTGGTAAAGATAATATCAAAATAGGAGGCTAATGCGTCCAAGCCTTTGCTAAAAATACCATGACTAACAGCCAAGTATAATTTGCCTGCATTTTTCTTTTTTAATTCTGTTGCCAAGCCCATAAAGGTGCCTCCACCATCGCAAATATCATCCACAACCAAACAATCGGCTCCTTCCAAATCATCTGCATAGACTTTGAAGCCTGAAAGTTGTCCTGTTTTAACATCTCTAGATTTAGAACCTTCTACTACTTCCATTCCATCCAATGCGGCAGCAACTTTATAGATTTTTTTGAGTGCGCCCCCATCTGGTGAAATTAATTTTACAGCACCAATTTGAGCGACAATTTTACGAATGAATGCATGATTATCAACCGCCTTACAATTATCAAGTAAAGCAATGGCAACTTCTGAATGCGAATCAAAAATCGTTACTTGATTTAATTGTAGGTTATTAATCAAATCCGCATAGACCTTGACCGATAAGGATTCGCCTGCAACCATAACACGATCTTGTCGTGCCGCAGGAAAGTAAGGAATGATTAAGTGAATGTCTTTGACGCCAGAACGACGAAGCGCATCCACTGCGATGAGCAAAAGCCCCATGTCGTTGAAGGAATTGATGCGATGGGTAACAGTTACTTGAGAAATGGCATCAAGTTTACTTGTAATTTTAATATGTGGCTCTCCACCAGAAAAAGTGAAGGCTTGGAATTCAATATTATTTTCTTTTCCTAGTGGTGTGAATGAAGGATCTAAATTCAGGTTCATAATACTTATTTAATGGTCAATGGTTTGATGATATAAGTTAGGCTATTTCTTGCTGAATACTTAAAACTACAACAAAAAAATTACTTTGTTTATATTTTAAACTAAGTATCTACTATAAAAGTTCAAAAAACTTAAATCTTTTTAAAAAAAGAAGATAAAACAGTAATGATCAGGGAATAAAAATCAGAAAAAAGAATTTATTTTTAACAATCATTTGATTTATCATATTTAAGCGCTTATCTTTGTGCCCCTTTTCGGGCAAATATCAACTAAATACATACCCCCACAAAATACATTTTTATAATTATCACAATACACGAGTTTTATGCAATTAAAATCTATCTATATAATTGTTCTATGCCTTTTTCATTTTGCTTTAAATGCACAACAAGTGCATCAAAATCCTAGAATGAAGCGAATCATTGATTTTGACCAACAACATTACTTTGCCCAAAATCAAAAAGGAAAATGGGGGATGTGTTTGGCAAATGGGCGATCTGTCGTTTCTATGAATTATGACACCCTTTTGGCCTTAGACATCATCAACTTTAATCCCAAAGATTACTCGATGGAGCATATCCATACCAATTACTTAATTGGGAAAAAAGGAGCCGATCAAATCTTACTCAACCTAAAAGGAGAAACTTTATTGACCGTTAATAGTATCATGCCTCGAATGATGGGAGATGTTATTTTGGTTCGAAAAGGAGCGGCTTGGGGCTTGGCAAAAACAAATGGAGATTTTTTATTGCCAACAGCTTGTTCTGAAATTGAATGGTATGATGATATTTTAGCGTTGAAATATCAAGACAAATGGAAATTGTTTCACCCTAAACAAAAAGAATCTATGATCGAAAAATCCTACGATTCGGTGGAGGAGGTTATTAATAGTACAAGGTACAATCAAAAAGAATCCTTTCTATTGGTTCAAGAAAATAAGAAATGGGGTTTGTTAGATAAGAATTTGAAAACAATCATTCCTATTGAAAAAGATGAACTAAAACCTATTGTTGCTATTGACAAGTATTCTAAGAAGCAAACACGTTTTTTGGTAAAAGAAAATAATAAATGGGGCCTGTTAGATATTAACAACCAATTTATTTTAGAGGTAGAATATGATAATATTGAACTGATTCAATGGGAACGCAGTACTTTGAATATACCAGAACAACCTTTGTTTGTGGTTACTAAAAATGGCAAAAAAGGTATTGTAGATGCAGAAGGAAATGTCGTTTTAGCTATAAAATATGCTGCCATTAATTATAATAAAACTGCTTTTGATGGTTTGTTTGAGGTAGAAGCGGAAAGGGGTTCCAAGCAGATGCAATGGGATGGAATAAAGATGGTCGCCTTGAGTATGAAGCCTTAAAGTTTTAGTCTTTTGGGCTCTTTTGTGAACAAGAATTGCTTTTAAAGGTTAGATGAATGTGGAATGATTCCTTAATTCAAGCGCAATGTATACTATTACATTTGATTGTACCACTATTATGGCTTACCTTTGTAGAATAACAGGTAGAGTCTTAGTTGAACTTTTTTGACTAATAATTTTAGAGTGTAAAACTAAGAAAAAAGAGAATTTAGATCACTTCGTTCTTAGATTTTAGACCGCTTTGCTGTTAGATACTAGACCCTATAGAAACTTAATAGGGTCTAGTATCTAATATCTAAAAGCGCAGCGATCTAAGATCTGATAAAGTGCTAGATGGATTCTAGATGTTTTCAGATAAAAGAACTCCTGGCGAATGGATAAAATAACAGGTTTAAATTATAAGAAATGCAAGAGCAATACCAAATAACAGACTGGTTACCAACGACTAAAAAAGAAGTTGAAAAACGAGGATGGGATGAATTAGATGTCATTCTATTTAGTGGCGATGCCTATGTGGATCATCCTGCATTTGGTGGGGCTGTTATTGGGCGTATCATCGAAAGTATGGGCTTCAAAGTGGCGATTGTACCACAACCCAACTGGCAAGATGATTTGCGAGATTTTAAAAAGCTCGGTAAGCCAAGATTATTTTTTGGAGTAACTTCTGGTTGCATGGATTCTATGGTCAACCATTACACGGCTAATCGTCGTAGACGTTCTACAGATGCTTACAGTCCTGGTGGGAAAAGTGGCTTTCGCCCAGATTATACCACTACGGTTTATACCAAAATATTAAAAGATATTTACCCAGACGTACCTGTTATGATTGGAGGAATTGAAGCCTCTTTGCGTCGTGTTACACATTATGATTATTGGAAAGATGAATTGTTGCCTACTATATTGGAGAGTTCACTAGCCGATATTTTAGTATATGGAATGGGAGAGCAGCCTTTGCGTGACTTAGTTACTTTGTTGGATAAAGGAGTGCCCTTTTCTTCTTTGAAAACCATTGCTCAAACGGCATTTTTGGTGGACAAAGATAATTTGCCAAAAAACAAGAATTGGAAAGATAAAATCTTACATTCTCACGAAGTTTGTCTAGAGGATAAAAAGCTATTTGCTAGTAATTTTAAATACATAGAGCAGGAATCAAACAATCTAAATGCAAAGCGTTTATTACAAGATATAGGCGACAAAACCTTGGTGATCAATCCACCTTATCAAACGATGACGGAAAATGAGATTGATGCTTCTTTTGATTTGCCTTATACTCGTAAACCACATCCTAAGTATAAAAAACGAGGCGCTATTCCTGCTTACGAAATGATTAAATTTTCGGTGAATATGCATCGAGGTTGTTTTGGTGGTTGTAGTTTCTGTACGATTTCGGCACATCAAGGCAAGTTTATTGCCAGCCGTTCCAAGGAATCTATCTTGAAAGAGGTAGAGCACATCACGCAAGACGAAGATTTTAAAGGATATATTAGTGATTTGGGTGGCCCTTCTGGCAATATGTATCGTATGAAAGGAAAGGTGCAGTCGATTTGTGATAAATGTATTAGCCCTTCTTGTATTTCGCCTGTTATTTGTAGTAATTTGGATACCTCACATGCTCCAATGACGGAGATTTATAGAGCCGTAGACAATCATCCAAAAATTAAAAAAGCCTTTGTAGGTTCTGGAATCCGCTACGATATGTTGGTTCCTGAATTTAATAAAAATGCCGATGTCGCTGA
>CALDEP010000326.1 GCA_937942475.1 uncultured Aureispira sp. | reverse complement strand
ATTAGTTTGGCAAATCAAACAACTCAAACGGTTCAAGAATTGGGAAAAGGAGCTACTTTGTTGGCCATAAATTTGGAAACAAATGAAACGTTTGCTTCTAAGGTAGAGTTGACGACCAATCAGCGTCATTTAAGTTTGTTAGAAGTAAAAACAGCTTCACATCAAATTTCCATCACCGCAGATCATCCTTTATATATAAAAGGGCAAGGATTTATATCTTTGGCTCGCTTAAGAAACCAGAAAAAACTGCAAGATTGGCTTGCTTTAACTGAAACTAGTGTGCAAGTAATGGTTTATGAAGAAGAAACAGGCAAAACGGCTTTTGAAAGGATAGAAACGATCAAAAAAGTAGAAGGTGATTTTAATACCTATACTATTTTGTCTATTTCTAAAGGCGCTACTTATGTGGCGAATGGCTTTGTGAATAAGATTTATTAAGAATTGTTGAGCGTACACCCACATAAACATAAAGATAAAGATGGGAACGATTTTTAATTAAAAATGCTGATAATGAGATATGTTTTGATTTTTTGGATGGTTTTTATGGTAACTACTTTGAGTGCACAATCATCGACAAATGATTTGATGGAATTAAGCGAAGACTATGAAAAGTATAACTTGAAAGAAGGGAATCTTCCCGAAAAATGGGAGGATGGTATTCGGACAGATGGAGGTAAAAAAACCTATGAGTGGTGGTATTTTGATTCTCATTTAGACGATGGTAGTACGATTGTTATTGGATTTTATACCAAACCTTTTTCAGAGGTTAATAAAAAGCAAAATCCCTTGGTGACCGTAATGATCGATCGACCTGATGGAACAATTATTCGGAAAGAATATTTTAGCAAAAAAGAACCTGCTTCGTTTTCTAAAGATAGTTGTCATGTAATCATTGGTAAAAATTATTTTATAGGCAACTTAGACCAGTATGAAATTCACTATGAAGATGAAGATTTAAACCTTACCGCAACGATTGAACGAACGGCTCAAAGTTGGAGGCCTAAGACGGGGCATGTGCTTTTTGGGGAAGCGAAAGATTTATTCTTTGCTTGGGTGGTTCCTGTTCCTCAAGGAACGACGGAGATCGTTTATACTTATAAAGAAGAAGAAGTTGCTTTGAAAGGCTCTTGTTATCATGATCATAACTGGGGAAATAAGGACATGGTAAAATTATTCAATCATTGGTATTGGTCTAGAGCTGAAATTGGTCCTTATAGCGTGATTGCTGCTCAAATGATTTCTGAAAAAGGCTATAATAATGAAAATGTAATCGTGTTTAATGTCTCTAAAAATGGCGAGATTGTCACAGACAAAGGGGAGTTTACTAGCTTGTATCGAACGCATGGGAAAATGCACCCTGAATTAAAGAAAGATGTTAGTGATGAATTAGTGTTTATTTATGATAATCCTAATGATCCATATAGATATGAGTATTATCTTTCTAAAGAAAAAAATATTGCAGAGGTAGATCTGCTCGCTCTTGCTGTTCCTGGTAAGTTTCTACTATGTTTGGCTAGAATTATAACAGGTTTTGATGGCGCTTATTTTCGGTTTTCGGGGAAAGCAGAAATTAGAGTGTTCAAGGACAATGAATTTGTGGAGTCCCATGAAAGCCCCAAAGCTGTTTGGGAATTGATGTATTTTGGTAAACCTAATGGAGGAAAGTAAGCGGTCTAATTGTTTTTAGTAGAAAGCTTTTGGGTGCGTTCATTTCTTAAAAGGAGAATTTCTATTTTAGAAGAAGCTAGAAGGAAAGTACCCTAAAAACAAGGAAGAATCAAATGCGTTTAATTACCTTTATTGGGTGGTTAAACGCATTTTTTATTATTACTGTTAACTCATTACTCCGTTTAAAACCCGAAGGCTCAGCGTAGCTAATCAACGGAGTATTATTAACTAACACACTAATTAAAACAATGAAAAAAATATATCTAGCACTTTGCTTAACTGCTTTTTTGGGAAGCACCCAAGCACAAGAAAACCTGACCCCAAAACAATTATTAGAACTCAATAGAGTTTCCGCAGTAGGCTTGACCAATGATAACACAGCGGTTGTGTATCGTTCTTCCAAGTACGATGTTGCTGGTAATTCTAGAAGTACCAAGTACTATCTTCAGTCTATAAAGGGAGGGGATAAGACAGCCATTAGTGATTATTCCAATTTGATTGGTGATAAGAATATCTCTCCAAATGGGAAGTTCAAAATAGGGGCTGAGAATGTCAAAATTGAGCGGGTGACAGGAACAGATTATTATCCAGAATTAAAAAACTCTAATGTACACATTTACGAAAGCTTGCAATATCGCCATTGGGATGCTTGGGAAGACGGGGAGTATAGTCACTTGTTTGTTGAAGAATTAGGTGGTCGTATGACAAATCGGGTGGACATTATGAAGGGGGAGCCTTATGATTGTCCTACGATGCCTTTTGGTGGAGACGAAGATTACCTTTGGAGTCCCGATGGTAAAAAAGTGCTTTATGTTACTAAAAAGCTACATGGAACAGCCTACACCAAAAGTACAAATACGGACATTTATGCCTATGATTTGGCGACTAAAAAGACCGAAAATCTAACGGGTTATAATAATGGTTATGACATGGCGCCTGCCTTTTCTTCGAAAGGAATGTTGGGCTGGTTGCAAATGAAACGAGATGGTTATGAGTCGGATAAAAATGATATTATCATTCGTTTCAAAGAAGGTGGTAAGAAGGGCGATCGCAATTTAACAAAAGATTGGGATGGTACTGTAAATGGTTTTGTGTGGAGTAATGCAGGTGATAAAATTTACTTTAATGCGCCTGTTGGTGGAACGGTTCATTTGTTTGAATTGGAGGTTCCTAGCTCTTATGAAGCTAAAATAAAGGCTCCAAAACAAATTACCAAAGGTCAATTTGATGTCAATGGAATTGTTGGTCATAATGGCAAAACGATGGTGGTTTATCGTCGAGATATGAATCATGCAACCGAGTTGTATACCGTAGATGTTACGACAGGAGACATGAAGCAGTTGACACATGAAAATGATGCTACTTATAAGAAAGTCAATATGAGTAATGTGGTCAAGCGCATGGTGAAAACAACGGACGGAAAAGAAATGGTTACTTGGGTGATTTATCCGCCAAATTTTGATAAAACCAAAAAATATCCAACCTTATTGTATTGCCAAGGAGGCCCTCAAGGTGCTTTGAGTCAGTTTTATTCTTTTCGTTGGAACTTCCAATTGATGGCAGCGCAAGGTTATATTGTTGTCGCTCCAAATCGTCGTGGAATGCCTGGTTATGGGGTCGAGTGGAACGAGCAGATTAGTGGTGATTATGGTGGTCAAAATATGCAAGATTATTTGGCGGCTATTGATGATGTCTCAAAAGAGGCTTATGTAGATAAGGATCGTTTGGGTTGTGTTGGAGCGAGTTATGGTGGTTATTCTTGCTTTTATTTAGCAGGCATCCATGAGAAACGTTTTAAGACTTTTATTGCACACGATGGTATTTTTAACTGGAAGTCGATGTATGGAACAACCGAAGAAATGTTCTTTGTGAATTGGGATATGGGCGGCGATTATTGGGACAAAAGCAATAAGGTAGCACAGCGTAGTTTCAATGAATTTAATCCAATCGAACATGTAGACAAATGGGACACGCCTATTATGGTGATTCAAGGGGGGAAAGATTTTAGAGTACCCATTGGACAAGGTTTAGAAGCTTTTAATGCCGCACAATTACGTGGAATTAAAAGTAAGTTGTTGTTCTTTCCAGAAGAAAATCATTGGGTGCTTTCTATTCAGAATGCGCTGATTTGGCAAACGGAATTCTTCAAATGGTTGGATGAGACTTTGGAGGTGAAGAAATAATTATTAGAAATAAACAGCTCGATTGCAACGAACTACACTAAAAAATGGTCTTTAGTGTAGTTCGTCTTTTTTTGTCCCCACATTATCTCAAAAAAATGCCTTATGTTAACCAACACAAAATTT
>CALDEP010000325.1 GCA_937942475.1 uncultured Aureispira sp. | reverse complement strand
TTAATTGCTGAGGTCTGTATGCAGTTAGCAAAGCAGCAAGGAATAAGATCCATAGTTTTTAATGATCACAAAACTCAAGACCATATAATATTCTAAAAAAAAGTTTTCTAAAAGCAGGTAACAAAACTATTAAAATAAATATAGTTTAAGTTTGAAATATAATTCTAAATTTGCATCAAAAAAACTTGCTTTTCTCCTAAGATTACAATTACTTTGCGGCATCTACTGTTGACTATTTGCTTGCAAATAGGCAAAGATTAAAATTTCCCCCACTCTACTTAAATACTCATAAGTTTTCAATTTAGTATTCTTCTAATCTCAAATTAAAAACCGCGATGAAAACGCAAAAACACAACCGTTTCCAAAAATTAATGGTTGCTAACCGAGGGGAAATTGCCATCCGTGTACTCCGTGCAGCCTCCGAATTAGAACTAACCACTGTTGCCATTTATACCCACGAGGATCGTTACTCCTTGCACCGCTACAAAGCGGATGAGGCTTATCAAGTTGGTAAAGACGATGATCCATTGAAGCCTTATTTAGATATTGAGGAAATTATTCGAATTGCCAAAGAAAACGGTATCGAAGCCATTCATCCAGGCTATGGTTTTTTGTCTGAGAACGTTCGTTTTGCACAACGTTGTGGAGAAGAAGGAATTGTCTTTGTTGGACCAACGCCCTTAGCCATGCAACAATTGGGGGACAAAGTGGATGCCAAAGAAATTGCCCGAAGTTTGGACGTTCCTTTGATTCAAGACAGTGAAGTGCCTTTAACTTCTGTAGAAATTGCCTTAACGGAAGCTGCTCGCATTGGTTACCCAATTATGGTCAAAGCTGCCTCTGGTGGTGGCGGTCGTGGCATGCGAGTTGTCCGTCAAGAATCAGAATTATCAAAAGCCTACTCTGAAGCAAAAGGAGAAGCAAAAACCGCTTTTGGAGACGATACTATATTTTTAGAAAAATACATTGATGCCCCCAAACATATTGAAGTACAAATCTTAGCCGATAATTATGGAAATATGGTGCATTTATTTGAAAGAGATTGCTCCTTGCAACGTCGCTTTCAAAAAGTAGTAGAAATAGCCCCTTCGGCTACCTTGGGACAAAATACAAAAGATGCTTTGTACGAATATTCACTTCGTATAGCCAAGCACGTTAATTATAGCAATGCTGGAACGGTAGAATTTTTGGTTGACAAAGAGGAGAACATTTACTTCATTGAAGTCAATCCAAGAATCCAAGTAGAGCATACCATTACCGAGCAAATTACGGGAATAGACATTGTTCGTTCTCAAATTTTAATTGCCATGGGATATCCACTTTCTCATCCTCAGATTTACATTCTGAGCCAACAAAGTGTGAGTCACATGGGTTATGCGATTCAATGCCGTATTACCACAGAAGATCCAACAGAAGGGTTCAAACCCGATTATGGGCAATTGATTGCTTATCGAAGTGCTGCAGGTTTTGGCATTCGTTTGGATGCGGGTTCTGCTTATACAGGAGCGCAGGTTTCGCCTTTCTTTGACAGCATGTTGGTTAAGGTAACGGCTTGGGGACGTACGCTCAAAGGGGCTTCTGGTCGCTTGCATAGAGCATTAAGAGAATACAGAATCCGTGGCGTCAAAACCAATATTCCATTCTTATTAAACTTATTAACAGACGAGACCTTCCAAGCAGGAAAGGCAACCGTTACTTTTATTGATTCTAACCCTCAGTTACTACAAGCCTCTAAACGTCATTTGGATAGAGGAACCAAGATCTTGTCTTATTTGGGTGATGTTATTATTAATGGGAATAAAGATGTTAAATATGTCGATCCCAACAAGGTTTTCAGAAAGCCTGTTGTGCCTACTTTTTCCAAAATGGGCGACTTTCCGAAAGGAACTAAAGACAAATTAACGGAATTGGGTAGAGCTGGTTTTGTCGATTGGTTGAAAAATGAAAAATCCATCCAATTTACAGACACCACCTTTAGAGATGCCCACCAATCTTTGTTGGCAACTCGTGTTCGTACCCACGATATGATTAAGGTTGCCGAATCCTTTGCGAAGAACAATCCCAACGTTTTTTCTATGGAAGTTTGGGGTGGTGCTACCTTTGATGTTTCTTTGCGCTTCTTAAAAGAATGTCCTTGGGAACGTTTGCGCTTATTACGAAAAGCAATGCCTAATACCTTGTTACAAATGTTGTTGCGTGGTTCTAATGCCGTTGGTTACACGGCTTATCCTGATAATTTGGTGGAAAAATTCATCGAAAAGGCAGCCGAAACAGGCATTGACGTTTTCAGAGTCTTTGATTCTTTGAACTGGGTAGAAGCCATGAAAGTGAGCATCAGAACGATTCGTGAACGCACGGATTCTTTGGCAGAGGCTTGCATTTGTTATACAGGCGATATCAGCGATCCTAGTAAAACAAAATATACCTTACAATATTACCTAGATTTAGCCCGCCAATTGGAGGACGAAGGAGCGCATTTATTGTGTATCAAAGACATGGCAGGTTTGTTACAACCTTATGCTGCCGAGCAATTGATTACGGGGCTTAAAAGTGCGGTAGATTTACCCATTCATTTGCATACACACGATACTTCTTCCATTCAATCTGCTACCTATTTAAAAGCTATTGAAGCTGGTGTTGATGTCGTTGACGTGGCTTTGAGTGCCGTTTCTGGTTTGACTTCTCAACCCAACTTTAATTCAATTGCAAGTATGCTCAAATTCCATGAGCGTTCTCCTAATTTGGACATTAAGTCTCTAAATGAGTTTTCTAATTATTGGGAAGCCGTTCGAGAATTTTATTATCCATTTGAATCTGAATTAAAGGCAGGAACATCAGAGGTTTATCAACATGAAATTCCTGGTGGGCAGTATTCTAACCTACGTCCACAAGCAAGGGGTTTGGGCTTGGAAGATCAGTTTGAAACGATTAAACATAATTATGGTGTGGTGAATCGCCTCTTTGGTGATTTGGTCAAAGTAACGCCTTCTTCAAAGGTAGTTGGAGATATGGCGATGTTTATGACGGCTAATAATTATACAGAAGACGATATTTTAACTAAAGGCGCTACCATTGATTTTCCTGATAGTGTAAAAGCTTTATTCAGAGGAAATTTAGGGCAAGCACATGGTGGTTTTCCTGTAGAATTGCAGAAAATGGTTCTTAAAGAGGAACAAGCTTTTGTGGAACGTCCGAATGCCCATTTAGCTCCTATTGATTTTGAGAAAGAATTTAAGGTTTTCCAAGAAGAGTTTAGCGAATTTTGTGATGAATTGGACTTTATTTCTTATAAGTTATATCCAAAAGTATTTAGAGAGTTCTATGAGCATCATGAAAAATTCAATGCCGTCCAACATTTGCCAACTGTGCCCTTCTTCTATGGTTTGAAACAAAATGAGGAGACCATTGTAGAAATAGCTAATGGTAAAAGCATTCTAATTCGATACATTGGTTCTTCTGTTCCAGATGAGGATGGAATGCGTAATGTTACCTTTGAAATGAATGGTCAAACTCGTTCTGTTAAGGTCAAAGATCAAACGATTAAAACAGAAAAAGTACTGCATCTAAAAGCAAGTGGCGAGCGTCAAATTGGGGCTCCACTACAAGGTAGTTTGTCTCAAATTCTAGTCAAAGAGGGCGATCAAGTTACGCCCAATACGCCTTTATTTATCATTGAGGCCATGAAAATGGAAAGCACCATTACCGCTCCGATTGCTGGTGTTGTTAAAAAAATACACTTAGCAGAAAAAACAATGCTTGGGCAAGATGATTTGGTTATTGAATTAGAATAAGCAAAAAATAGTTTTATTTTAGCGCTGTGAAAATATAATTAGAGGTGTAGTTTTGAACTGCACCTCTTTTATTTTTAATCTATAAAATCACTGCCTTTATATGACTGAATCTATCTTTTATGGTCTTGTTTACGCTTGGATCGCTTTAGCTTGTATTACCTTTTTATCCTTATTTTTTGTAACGGCTCCCTTTGGGCGACATACATCCGATGATTGGGGACCCAATATTAATGCTCGATGGGGATGGTTTTTAATGGAATTACCTTCTCCTTTATTGCTTAGTTTTTTCTTCTTTACAGGCGAAAGCTCGCCCAATAAAGTTACCCTAATTTTTTGGGGCTTGTGGATGCTTCATTATTTTAATAGAAGCGTTATTTATCCTCTACGTCAGAGAGATCACAAGAAGAAAATGCCTGTTATGATTATGGGTTCGGCTATCTTTTTTAATTTTATCAATGGCTTTGTGAATGGTTATTTCTTAGGAAATTATGGTAATTTGTATACGGATGCTTGGCTAAGTAGCCCTATTTTTTGGATTGGAATGGCAGTCTTTGCCTTAGGTATGTTCATTAACATTCAGTCTGATAACATCTTACTAAGCCTGCGCAAACCAGGAGAAACAGCTTATAAAATTCCAAAAGGAGGTTTGTTTAAATACCTCTCCTGCCCCAACCTATTTGGCGAAATCGTAGAATGGACGGGCTTTGCGATTATGATGTGTTCTTTACCTGCCTTTTCTTTCGCTCTATGGACCTTTGCTAATTTATCTCCAAGAGCTATAGCGCATCACAAATGGTATCACAATAAATTTGAAGCTTATCCAAAGGAACGCAAAGCTGTCCTGCCTTTTATTTGGTAATTTTACTGTACAATACTTCGTAAAGAACCCGAAGGTTCCTTGACAATTATCTAAACGTTCATTATAACTCAATAATCATGAAACAACTATTTATATTTTTTTTACTCTTTATAACAACAACCAGCCAAGCCCAATATTCACGCTTAGGCTTCTTAGATTGGATAGATGACGCGCATTATTTGGAGCGCAAAATGGACGAAAACAAAACGGAAGTTTTGGCTAAAGTGAATGCAAAAACAGGCGCTACAGAAATGCCTTATGAATACCCAAGTCCAGCCAGAGCGGTTCAAAAAGCCCTTCCAGAAGGCTTTCAAATGAATTGGAATTCGCCACACACAGAAGATTATGAACTAGTTATTTTTACCAAAGATAATAATCTATATCTTTTTGAAAAGGCAAGCAAAAAAATGCGCCAATTGACCGCCAACCTAGGCGCAGAGAAAAACCCTACGTTTTCTCCTGATAATAAGCACATTGCCTTTACTAGAGAAGGAAACTTATACACCATCAGCCTAGAAACAGGCTTAGAAACAGGCTTAACTATAGATGGTTCTGATTTTGTTTATAATGGCTGGGCATCTTGGGTGTATTATGAGGAAATATTAGGTCGAAACTCTAATTACAAAGCATTTTGGTGGTCTCCAGATAGCAAGCAACTTGCTTATTTGCGATTTGACGACAGTCCTGTTCCTGTTTTTCCTATTTATCGCTCTACAGGCGTACACGGAGAATTGGAGAAGATGCATTATCCTAAAGTTGGTGATCCAAATCCATTGGTTGCTTTGGGGATTTGTAATTTGGAAACGACAAAAACGACTTGGGTTGATATAGATAAAAACATCGATCAATACATTGCTTGGCCGTTCTGGACGAAAGATTCCAAACAGTTACTTTTTCAACAAATGCCTCGGGACCAAAATAAGATTGAGTTGTTATTAGCCAACCCAAAAGATGGTTCTACCAAAAAGGTCTACGAAGAAAGTCGCCCAACTTGGGTCGAGTTTTTTCAAGACATTCATATGTTAGAAGACAATAGTGGTTTTATCCTTCGTTCTTACAAAAACGATTGGTACAATTTATATAAAATTGGCTTTGATGGAAAATTGAACACAAGTATTACCGATGTCAAATGGAGAATCAATAGTATTGATAAAGTCGATGAGAAAAAGAACGTAATCTACTTTAGTGGTACAGGAACCGTGAACACAGATGTGCATTTTTTCTCTGTTAATATGGATGGTTCTAATTTAAAACAATTGACAAAAGGAACGGGCTCGCATTATGCTGCTTTATCTCCAAATGGCAGTTATTTTGTGGATCGTTATAGCAATGTTAGTACCGCTCCTTCTCGAATTTTGTACAACAACAAAGGAAAGGAAATTAGAAGCATTAGTAAATCAGAAACACCTAAATTAGATCCCGAAAAACATCACCCCATCGAACTATTCCGTGTAAAATCAACGGATGGAAAATTTGACTTGCCTGTTGCCATGACCTTGCCCAATAATTTTAATAAAAACACCACATATCCTGTTGTTTTTAGCATTTATGGTGGTCCTGACGCTGGTGGCATTAGTGACTCTTGGCGTGGATGGAGCGGAAATTCCTTGACGAGAATGGGCGTTATTGTAATTTCTGTTGCCCATAGAGGTTCTGGGAAATTTGGAAAAGCAGGCTTAGATTATATGCATCGTAATTTAGGAAAGTGGGAAATGGAAGATTATTTTGCAGTCGTCAATTGGCTAAAAAAACAATCTTTTGTAGACCCTGATCGCATCGGAATTACAGGCAGTAGCTATGGTGGTTATTTGTCAGCGATGGCTTTAACTTATGGCGCAGATTATTTCACACACGGCATTGCGAGCCTTTCGGTGATGGATTGGCAATTGTATGATAATGTCTATACAGAACGCTATATGGATACTTATGAGCAAAATCCAGCGGGTTACGATCAAGGTTCTGTTTTAAGTCATGTAGACAAATACAAAGGAAAATTATTAATTACACATGGTTTGATGGACGACAATGTACATGTTCAAAACAGCATTCAATTGATTGATAAATTGCAAGATGCAGGAAAGGAATTTGAAATGATGTTCTACCCAAATGAGCGACACGGCTGGGGAGGTCCAAAAGGCACACACAATAGAAAACTAAAAGAAAGCTTTTGGAAACGTTCTTTTTTTAGTAAAAAATAGTCCTTAACATAAAAATGTGCCGATCTGAAAATGATTATACTTAATGCGAATCAAGAGCTAAAATATAGGTCTGATAAATAAACAAGGAGAATAAAGGCTTCACAAGAATGTTTAATGTTGAATTTTTAATGATGAATGCTCTATAGCATAAAAACCATTAAAAATTCAACATTTAGCATTCAACATTTAAAAAGTAGGCTTGTAAAATGAGATAAGCCTGTTTTAAATGTACGATTTATTGATGTTTTAGCCCTTGATTCGCATACTTACATTTTCAAATCGGCACATTTTCAAATCTTCAAATCAGCTACCGTCTAATCTTCATCGGTATAAGGTTTCACCTCATTACTTTGCTCTATAACAGTATTTTCAGCCTCGATATGCGTCACAACAAACTCTACCCGACGGTTTAACTGACGTCCATCTGAATATTTGTTATCTGCAATTGGCTTCGTTTCGCCATAGCCTATATACTCCATTCTAGAAGCCTCAATTCCTTGCTCTACTAGGTATTCAAAAACAGATTTTGTTCTATTTTCAGACAAGTTTTGATTATAATCATTGTCTCCTCTACTATCCGTGTGCCCATTGATTGAAATTTCCATAGATGGATATTCATTCATCAAGGTCACTACTTCTTCTAATTGCTCGTGAGAGTCTGATAATAAAGCCCATTTTGCAGTTTCAAAGAAAACACGATCCAATTTAATAACAGCACCAACTACTGGTGGAGCAGCAGCCGGTTCTGGCTCAGGAAGCGGTTCTGGTTCTGGCTCAGGTGTTGGCTCTACAACACGAGTAGCACAAAGCATTACATCATCAATCAGATAATAAGCATTGTTAAATGCTTTTTCATCTACGGTTGCCTGAATAGGATCTTTCACCTCTACCATAGTAGTTTTGTCATTACCAAAGAAATTACCAATACAAATATACTCCGAGCGATTGGGAGAAGTAAAAGTAAAGGAAATACGTTGCCATTCTCGTTCCCCAGCATTGATTAGTTCTCCATAATTATAATCGGGCACAATGTTCGTCAATGGTTTCCAGCCATCCTCTCTCAATCTTGTTGGCGACAAAGCCACCCCAAGGTTATTAGAAACATATCGAGCCAACCTGGCACGACAGACCCAAAATTCGCAATAATATTCTCCGCCTTTTATCAGCGGCTTTTTCAATTTCACCTGTATGTACTCTCTATAAGTCTCGTCTCTTTTTGACTCTGGGTTGTGCGTTAAAATAGCAACCATCTTATACCCAGAATGCGGTTTGTCTAGGTCAATCCCATCTCGTTTTGCTCGTTTAATTTCTGAAGGCAATCCAATTTTAACATCTGGGGTTGTCATTGTTGGGCTTTTCCAAGCGACCATATTATATCGAAAAACGCCTGAACCGTCAATATCTGCTTCTGGTCTTCGTCCTATCAATGCTTCAAAATCAGGGTTAGGCACTAGGTTTTCATCGTGTCCTTCTGGCGGTTGTGCTGTTGCGTCTGAGGTATACAGGGCAAAAAGAGCAAAAAGTAAAATAAGTTTTTTCATACTTCAATTTAAGTTTTAAATTAATCGTTTATCAAGAAGTAAAAGGTGGGGGCAACGCATTGTATATATAGCCATATAATAAATTATACTCCAAATCCTATACACTCAAATATACTGCCACAACTCTATTCTTTTTAAGCGTTCTTTAACATTACTCACAATTCTTAACACACTCCCCTGCTTTATTTATAAAATACCACTTGTTATCTTTATAAACTTCAGCTGCTCCATTTTCAAATCCTTTGGTATATAAAAAGTCCCCAGCAATAACAACTTGACCTGTTTTGTCAATATAATTCCACTTCCCAGGTGCTGTTTCAACATTAGCTAAACCTTCGTTAAAAGCATTGCGATAAAGATCTGGCTTAAAGAAATTAACATTGGTAAATTTAGGCTCAATTGCTACTTCCAAATCTCTATTCAAGAACCCCCATTTACCTCCCTCTACCATGAAAGCAGCTAAACCTTCGCTAAACGCCATGATCTCAATATACTTTGGCTCAACCAATAATTGACCATTCGTAACATCTAACAAGCCATACAAGCCAATTTGTTGATCAAAGAAAGTAACCGTCCCTTCTCTAATAGCACCCAAATCTTTATAAGACAAAGATACTGTTAACTCATTATTTTGGTTCAAAACACCATATTTCCCAGCTTTGGAAACAACAGCATAGCCTTCTTCGTTAAAACCACTAAAACTATCGTATCGAGTAGAATCCTTATTGGGTTGCGTTTGGCACATGACTCTATAAAATTGATAATCTCCTTCTAAACCTTCAATTTTTCTATTTTTAACGTTTAAAAAATCTTCTCCAACTTCCCAAGTTTCTCTATGAACAAAGGTTTTTTTTGTCTTTCGGGTATCGGCTACATAGATATCCACCTCCGCTACATTTCCCTCTAGTATTCCTTCTACTTGCAGACTGTAGGTAGTTTGAGTACTCAAGTAAACTCTTTTTCCCGCACCTTTAATTTTATTTCCTTCGATTGCAATTTCTAAAGCTTCTACGATACTATTTTCAAACAATTGAAAACAATATCCTGTAGTTGTATCTAATGTATGCGTAATCGGTCCATTGGCTCCATTGGAACTGCCATTAGAGGATTCATCTGAGGTACAAGCCCAAGTAAGAAAAAAAGCAGCTATATAAATAACAAAGTAGTTCGACTTCATTGAACAAATGTTTTAAGAATAAAAAAATAATGCCTAAATTGTGAATTATTTTAGGATAAAATCAGTTAAGATAAAGTACGTTTTGATGCACAAACATAAAACAATTTTTAAATTATAATTTCATTCCTATTATTGATCCTAATAAAAATCATAATTTTCCCCTCTTCTAAATTTTATATTTAAGATGTATGGGGATTTTCCTTTTTATGTTATAGGCTTAAACGTCCATTTATTCCAACCCTAAAATGGTTATTTTTATGAAAAAAGCCAAACTAAGCTAAGGACAGTTCCTTATAAAATCACATTAAATGAAGTGTCCATATTACATTTCCAAATAAAAACATCAATAAGTTTTTAATAATCAAGTTAATACAAAATAAAAACTTATTGCCAATATAAAATAAAAAATAAAGGAATTACCGAACTATTATTCGTAAAGTAGTATATTTCTCAGGGTCTAACATCCCATTTTCATCTAACTAAAAATCATAATCACTAATGTTAAAAACAATGAAACTTCTCGCTGTATTGTTTACAGCAACTCTTCTTTTTTCTCTTGGCTCTTGTGGCGACGGTGCTACGGCTAGCGTTACAGGTTCATCGGACATTTCCAATGCTATTCCTGCTAATGCTACTGGTGTTTTCTTAATGAATACCAAACAATTAATGGAAAAGGCAGATTATGCTACTCTAAAAGAAACTTCTTTTTTCAAAGATTTTATTACAAAAGCAAAAGAAGAATCACCAGAAATGGTTCCGTTCTTAGAAGATCCTAAAGCTGCTGGGGTAGACATGGATGGTAATATGGGCTTTTACTTCGCGCTACCTGAAGGGATAAAGAGTGAAAAAGAGATTGAATTTGCCTTTATGCTTCCTGTAGCGGATAAAGCAAAAATGGATGCTGCGGTAGCCATTGCACTAAAAGAAGCTAAAGATGCAACACCTGAAACTAAAGATGGTTATACCATAACTAGTATAGAATCAGATGCTTTTTTGATTCAAACAGAAAAAATCTTGGCAATTACTACCTTTAATGACGACGCAAAGGTAAAAGAATTGATTAACCCTACTGGTGAAAATATTCACTCCAATGCTAACTTTGCAGAACAGCTAAAAGGAAACAAAGATGTTTTATTTTGGATGAGTGCAGATCCTATTGTTGATGTTGTACTAAAAGATCCTCAAACTGCAAGGCAAGTTAGAGGGGCACTTGGTTTCGCTCAAATTCCAGAAGAAGCCTTAAAAGGAAATTACATGTCTTTCTTTTATGATTTCCAGAAAGGTGCTATGGAGGCAGGTTCTTCTTTTGATTTTAGTGATGAATTGGTTCGTGAATTAGGCGATGTTTTCCCTGCAAAATTAGCGATAGATTATTCTAAATATATTCCTGCTGACAACTTAGCGGCTTCAATGACTGTTGGGATTAACTCTGCTGGTATTCTAAATTTCATGGCAAAACGTGGTTTAGACGGAATGGTTGACCAATACTTGGCAATGGCTGGTTTGGACTTAGGAAAAATCAAGGAAGGAATTACAGGTGATTTGGCGGTAGGTGTTTACGCTCCTGCGGAACAAGCAAATGACCCTGCAATAGTTTTAGCTTTAGGTCTAAAAGACAAAGCATTCATGGAAGGACTATTGGCATTAGCTGGTAGTGCCATCTCTAAAGATGGAGACAAATATGTGTTCACTGGTCAACAAAGCATGATGGATCCAACAGCTGCTCCAATGCAGTTTTTTGCAACCATCAAAGACGATGTAATCTTAGTATCTAACTCTAATGCACATTTAGATTTAGCAATTGCTGGCACGAGCAACAAAGTAGTTGGTGAATTGCAAGCAGGATGGATGGGTATGTTTGTAGATTACAACATTATCAATGAAAATTATGATGTTATCGCAAACTACTTACCTATAGATCCAGCAAGTTTGAGTATGTCTAAAATGATGAGTGAATATCAAAGTATTAGCACAGTAACAATGATCGGTAAAGGTAGTGAAGTAAATGCTACAACGATCTTGAAAGATGCTAATACAAATAGCTTAAAAAGTTTGATTGAATCAATGGATAAAATGTATCAAAATAGAGAAGAACTTGAAGCTGAAATAAAAAAGCAACTACAAGGAGATGATGACGAGTTTGATGATTTTGAAAACTTTGATGAGCAGGAAGAAGACGTAAAAAATACTTAGAATTTTTATTAGAATAAAAAAAGAGTCATCTTGTGTATTCAAGGTGGCTCTTTTTTGGTTTATGGTTCTTGATAATAATAATATCCTAATGAAAAAAATATACTTTACCGTTACCAATGACTTGACTTATGACCAGCGCATGATTCGGATTTGCACAAGTCTAAAGCATGCAGGATATGAGGTTTGGCTAATTGGACGAAAACGCCCCAATTCAAAACCATTTATCCAACAAGTCTTTCAACAAAAGCGGTTAAATTGTTTTTTTGAACGAGGTAAATTTTTCTACTTAGAATACAATATTCGTCTGTTTTTTTTCTTGTTATTGAATCGTTTTGATGCTGTATGCAGCATAGATTTGGATACTATTTTAGCAGGTTATTATAGTAGTTGCTTGAAGCGAAAAATTTGTATTTATGATGCCCACGAATATTTTACAGAAGTTCCAGAAGTTGTTCAGCGCCCGAAAACAAAACGTATTTGGGAATGGGTTGCCAATCGCACGATTCCTAAGATAAAATATGCTTATACGGTTTGCCAAAGCTTACAAACCGTATTTCAAGAGCAATACAAGACACCCTTTGAAGTCATTCGTAATGTTCCTTTTCAACAGCCTGAACTTGCAGAATCACTTCCTTTTCAAGCGCCTTTTATTTTGTTGTATCAAGGTGTTTT
>CALDEP010000324.1 GCA_937942475.1 uncultured Aureispira sp. | reverse complement strand
TTATCAAAATAAAAAATCCCCAAAACATGAACATAAAATTCTGTGGTGCAGCTCAAGATGTAACGGGAAGTTGTCATTTTTTGACGCTTAAAAATGGGCATAAAATCTTGTTAGATTGTGGTTTGTATCAAGGCAACAATGCCGAGATGCACAGCTTTAACGACACTTGGAATCATTTTGATCCCAAGGAAATTGACTTTTTAATCCTTTCTCATGCACACATTGATCATATTGGGCGGGTGCCTAAATTGGTGAAAGATGGTTTTAAAGGACAAATTTTGTGTACTCATGCCACTCGAAGCTTGGCTTCCATTATGTTGATGGACGCAGGGAAAATTCAAGAAAACGATGCCGATGCCCATAATCCGCCCTTGTTTACTTGCGAAGATGCTAAGATGGCGCTCTACTTTTTTACAGGTTTGAGTTATGAACGTTGGCATTTTGTAGAAACAGGCTTGGAGGTGTTTTTTAGAGATGCAGGGCATATTTTAGGTTCTGCAAGCATTACCTTGAAAATTGAAGAGGAGGGAGCCGAACCTGTTTTGTTTGGTTTTACAGGAGATATTGGACGGAATGATCGTCCTATTTTGAAGGACCCGATTCCGATGCCAGCCGTGGATTATTTGATTTGTGAATCTACTTATGGAGGCAAAGTACATCAAAACCTTACGGCAGATTTGAATGATTTGTTGTATGTGGTTCGAGAGACTTGTGTGTTGAATGAAGGGAAATTGTTGATTCCTGCCTTTAGTGTTGGGCGGACGCAAAGCCTTATTTATATGTTGGATCAGTTGGAAACGGCTGGAAAGTTACCTGAAATTCCTGTTTATATAGATAGCCCTTTGGCGATAAATGCCGTGGATATTTTCAGAACGCATCCTGAATGTTATGATGAGCAATTACATGATTATTTGATGGAAGACCCCAATCCTTTTGGCTTTTCGGGCTTGAATTATGTAAAACGTGGAGGTTTGGCAAATCGTTTGGCAAATTCTGACGAGCCTTGTATCATTATTAGTTCCTCGGGAATGATGACTTCTGGGCGAGTGGTCCGCCATTTATATCACTTGGTAGAAGATGCTAAAAATACCGTTTTGATGGTTGGTTATTGTGCTCGAAATACCTTGGGTGGGAAATTACTAAGAGGAGATAAAACGGTTGATTTGTATGGAGAACGGAAAAAGGTAAACATCAATGTAAAACGCCTGGTTTCTTTTTCTGCACATGCGGACCAAATTGAGTTGTTGGATTTTTTGAAGAATCAGACACGATTGAAAAAGATGTTTTTAGTACATGGAGAATATCGGGTACAATCGAAGTTTAAGGACTATTTAGAAGAAAGAGGATTTAGCAATGTAGAAATTCCAAATTTGGGCGATAGTTATGATTTGTAATAATTTGATAAAATAGTTCCAAAAGTCAATTCTTCAATTGACATATTTATAGTATCTTTAGGCTTAAAGAAAAATAAAATTAACCAAAAAGTTAAGTTGACCATTATGAATCTAGGAAATACCAAAATAGTACACCAACTCTTGTTGAGCTTGTTTGTTTTAATTTTTGCTCAAGAAGCTTTTGCACAACCAAAATGGGTTCGAGCAACTTATCGAGACGATCCGTCTACAACACTTTCTTTGGGCTGGACAGGAATTGTTGGAACGGTTTATTATGATACTGTAAATCACGGAACCAATTATGCGGCATATAATCTAACTAAAACAGTAGATAGAAGTACTAGTCACAAAGGGAACAATCATTATTTTGTTCGTTTGACCAACCTTCAGCCAGGTACCGTGTATTATTTTGTGATACAATATGGTGGTACTTCAGTTTCTTCTCAATACTCTTTCCGTACCATTTCGGATGATCCAAATCAAGCCATTTCTTTTATTTCGGGAGGTGATTCTCGTCAGCGAGTAAATGTGTTTGGAGTAGGAGATCCTTCTTGTTGGGGAGATGGCTGTAGAGAGACTCGTCAAGATTTGAATCGAATTGTAGGGAAGATTCGCCCCGATTTTATAGCGTTTACAGGAGATTATATCAGAAACTACGACATTTTTCCTTTTGATAGCGAAGACGATTGGGCAGATTGGATGGATGATTGGGAATTGACCAATGGACCAGATGGGCGAATTACACCAATTATTCACGCTTTAGGGAATCACGAAGATGCGGTAGATTTGGATGAGTTATTTGATGTGTCTAATGCGGATATTTATTATGCGACGAATTTTGGAGGCAACTTATTTCGCTTGTACACACTAAATTCTGAGCCTGCTGATGCTTGTGCTGATGTGATACAAAAAAACTGGTTGTTGAATGATTTACAACAAAATAGTACACCATCCAATACACCTTATTGGAAAGTTGTACAATACCATCAACCAATGATTCCTCATGCAGAATATTCTGCTCGTACAGATTTAATCAACTGTTGGGCTTCTGAATTTGCTACTTATGGCGTGCGTTTGTCTTGTGAATCACATACACACGTACTCAAAACGACTTACCCATTAAAGTATGACGCATCAGCTGCGACTAGTTATAATAGTTTGGTAAGAGATGATACGGTTGGAGCCGTATTTTTGGGCGATGGTGCTTGGGGCGCTCCTCCAAGAACGGCTTATGCAGCGATTCCAGATGTAACACAGGATGTAGAGCAGATTAGTGGTTTTTTCTTTGTAAATATTGATAAACAACGCATTCAAATCAAAACAGTAGTCCCTTTTCCTGACAGTATGGCAAATGTGCCACAATTGTTAGACGACGATCAAGGGACTTTGTTGCCTGCTGGTGTTCCCTTGTGGCGCCCTGCGAATGGTTCTGAATGTATTATTATACCGAATTATAATCCTATCTTGGCTGTAACTAAAATAGATGTTCAAAGAGCGCCTGCTGCTGTTGTTGCTCCTAATCCTGCACAGGAATATATTACGGTTCGTTTTAAAGAAGCCTTGACAGAAGCGGTAACGATTGAAATTTACGATGCTCGTGGCAAACGTTGTCAATCGCACACAAATGTTACCAATCAAAACTTTAAGGTAGATGTTTCTAATTTATGTTCAGGGGTTAATTTTATTAACATTGTTACTAAGAAAGATGTCGAATCACATAAAGTTGTTATTGTTAAATAACATTTAGAGCGTTATTTCGTTATGTTATAAACCGTACACCACAAAAAAATACAATGAGCCATCATCACAAAAAGACCTTAAAAGTTGCCTCTTTTAACTTGTTGAATTTAATTCAACCTGATACAAAATTTTATGGCAAAAATTCTTATACACAAGAGGAATATAAAAAGAAAAAAGCTTGGATTTCTTCACAATTGACCAAAATGGATGCCGATATTATTGGTTTTCAAGAATTGTTTGATGAAGAATCTCTAAAGGAAATTATCAGCGAACACCCTTTGTACAAAGGCGCAGAAGTGGTTATGGGGGC
Organism: uncultured Aureispira sp.; assembly: GCA_937942475.1. Classification (GTDB taxonomy): domain Bacteria; phylum Bacteroidota; class Bacteroidia; order Chitinophagales; family Saprospiraceae; genus Aureispira. Next base: position 1,574 of record CALDEP010000324.1, on the reverse strand, counting down.
TCGCAAAGGCGGCAGCCCTGCGGTTGCTATTGTTTCTAGATACCCTGTCAAATCGTATACCGTATATGCTGATTTTCCAGAGCAATTGGAAGTAGATGGACTAGTGGTGCCATTTACAGAATTTTCTAGACCGATTTTGCAAGCAGAAGTAGAGTTGCCATCAGGCTTAGATTTGACGGTTTTTGTAGCGCATTTAAAGTCTAAACGTCCTTTAATTCCTAACGATGTGAAGGATCGTCACGACCCCTTAGAGATATCTAAAGGGGAAGCCCGTTCTTTGTTGTTGAGAGCCTCAGAAGCGAATGCTTTGCGTACTATTTTGATGGATAGTTTGAGAAATAGAAATCATCCTGTTATCACATTGGGTGATTTGAATGATACGCATACTTCGGTAACAACACGAATCATTTCAGGACAGGCGCCACCACGTTATTGGCCATTAGAACAAAAGAAAAAACTTTGGGACATTTTGTTGTACCACGTAAAAGATATTCAAGCTCGACAATCTTCTAAAGATGTGTATTACACGCATATTCATAATGGACATTATGAGAGTTTAGATCATATCATGGTGAGCCAAGAATTGGTTAAAGAAAACCCTGAACGAGTAGGACGGGTGGTTTATGTGCGTACGTTTAACGATCACATGATTGACCAAACGTTTGCGAATAAAAGAATTAATTGTTGGGAATCTGATCATGCCCAAGTAGTGGCAACGATTGAATTAGATGATAATAAAAAATAATAAAATCGCTCACTTTTCATTAGGAGTGTTTAGGAATTATAACAAAAAATAAAAAATGTCACTTAAAGAATCAAATATGCTTCCCTTAGGAACAGAAGCACCCGATTTTGCACTTTTAGATACCGTTACTGGTAAAGAAGTACGTTTGGAATCGCTCCAATCTGATAAGGCAACAGTTATTATGTTTACTTGTAATCATTGTCCTTATGTCTTGCATATTAATGAAGAATTGGTAAAAATGTCTACCGAATATATGGCAAAAGGCGTTTCTTTTGTGGCAATCAGTTCTAATGATGTGGTGAATTATCCACAAGATAGTCCAGAGAAAATGAAAGCATTGGCAGCTGAAGTTGGCTATCCATTTCCTTATTTGTACGATGCAACACAAGTAGTTGCGAAAGCCTATGATGCGGCTTGTACACCTGATTTTTATGTCTTTGATGGCGATTTGAAATTGCGTTACAGAGGACGTTTGTGTGCTTCTCGTCCCAATACAGATGTAGCGGTGACAGGCGAAGATTTGAGAGCGGCAATTGATGCAATCGTAGAAGGGAAACCAGCGACAGAAAAGCAATATCCTAGCGCAGGATGCAATATCAAGTGGTTGAAATAGGTTTATAATCAATTTATTAAAAAGCTTTTCTTATTAAGATGGCAGTCGCTTCAATAGTGGCTGCCATCTTACTATCTAATTCAATTATTATAAAAATAAAAAAAATGAATTTTAAATTACTTTATTCTATACTTGCTTTTTTAGTCTTAACTACCGCTTGTGGAAGTGATGCTTCAGAAACGGAGAATAACTCAGAAGACAAAAAAGCACTTTCAG
>CALDEP010000323.1 GCA_937942475.1 uncultured Aureispira sp. | reverse complement strand
CAGCTCTTTTGAGTGCTTTAGTTTTTGGAGTCAAAATTGGTTTTTAATTCTTTATTTTGGAGGTCTTATAATAGTGAGTCTTCGCTTTTTGGGACAATTCATTCATTTCTTTCATGCTGTTTTTAGGCATCATAACATTAAAAAAAATGGGCACTGCTTTGTCCTTTTGAATCAACCCAATTATGCGGCTACTTTTATGCATTATATCTTAATCAGCAAAAACATTTGGGATTCAAAAGACAAATCGCTGATTGTTCAACACGAATGTGTACATGCCCAATTGAGGCATAGTGTCGATCGTTTTTTGACAGAAATACTCTGTCTTTTTCAATGGTTTAACCCTTTTATTTATTGGTTCCGAAAGAACTTGATTGAAGTACATGAATATCAAGTAGATCAAGCACTTCTTGCCAATGGAGTTGATGCCATTCAGTATCAACAATTGATTGCGAAATATGCTTCCTTGTCCAATCAGTTTGCTTTCGGCAACCACTTTAGTCATTCTTTAACCTTAAATCGCATCAAAATGATTGCTCAAAATAAATTATTTCAAAAACACAGTTCTTACCGTTTGCTTTTATTAATTCCTGTCATTGGCTTATTGTTTTCTTTTTTTAGTTTTCAAATTCCAAAAACAGCCACAGGAAATACCAACAATACCTTGACAGGCGAAGGCGTTACGGCTCCACTTATTCCAACAGAAGTTGATTTTGCAGGAGAACTTTTACCCATGGATAATTTCGATGCCAAAGAACGCTTTGACAGAGAATTGATTTCCAATTGTTTTCGCCACTCCTCTACCCTATTGTTCTTAAAAAAAGCGAATCGCTATTTTCCAATCATAGAACCCATTTTAGCAAAACACGGCGTTCCTGATGATATTAAATACTTGGCAGTGGCAGAATCTGCCTTATCCAATGCCACTTCTTCTATGGGTGCAAAAGGCTTTTGGCAATTCATGCCCAATAGTGCAAAAGAAAGGGGTTTGGAAGTGAATAAGGAAGTAGACGAGCGTTATCACCTAGAAAAAGCAACGGTTGCCGCTTGTGAATACCTAAAAAAAGCACACAAACAATTGGGCTCTTGGACCTTGGCTGCCGCTGCCTATAATATGGGTGGTGCAGGTCTTAAAAAGCAACTAGAAAAACAAGGTGGGCAAAGCTATTTTGATTTGGAATTAAATGCAGAAACCGCAAGATATGTTCTAAGAATTATGGCGATAAAAACCATCATGCAAGCACCCAATGCCTATGGATTCAATCTTTCAAAAAAAGACCTATATCCACCTATGCCTAAATTCAAAACGATCCTAGAAAAAGGAAGTATTTTAGACTTAGCGGCTTATGCTAAAAAGTATCAAATTTCGTATCGAATGCTCAAATTGTACAACCCGTGGTTATTGGATGCCACTTTGAGCAACAAGGAACAACGTACGTATAGCATTAAAATACCTGTTGAATAAAAGCAACTCAATGAGTTGATCTGAGGATTTGAAAATTTGAAAATGACTAGAGTTAGTTCATCTTCAAATTTTCAAATCATTAAATTTTCAAATCATTAAAACCCTAATCGACCAAAGACAATTGAATGCGCTTACGAGCCAAGTCCACTTCCATAACAGTGACTTCTAATTCTTGTCCCAGCTTTAAAATAGTCGCAGGATCGTCTACAAATTTATGGCTCATTTTTGATTTATGAATCAAGCCATTTTCTTTGATTCCAATATCTACAAAGGCTCCAAATGCCGTAATATTCGTCACCACACCTGGCAATTTCATGCCCGAATTTAGTTCTTCTATGGTACTAATATTAGCAAAAGAAAAAACTTGACGAGTCGCACGAGGATCACGTCCTGGCTTCTCCAATTCATTGAAAATATCCTTCAAGGTCGGCAAACCCACTTTCTCAGAAGTATAGGTACGCAAATCAATTTGCTTGCGCAATTCAACATTAGCAATCAAATCTTCTACCTTACATTTAAGGTCTTTCGCCATTTGCTTGACCAAAGGATAAGATTCGGGATGCACGGCTGTATTATCCAAAGGATTTTTAGCATTTTTTACTCTCAAAAAACCTGCGGCTTGCTCATAGGCTTTTGCGCCCAAGCGAGGCACATCTAACAATTCTTTTCGGCTATTAAAAGAGCCATTTGCCTTGCGATACGCCACAATATTACGAGCAATACTATAACCCAAACCAGAGACATAAGTCAATAAATGCTCACTTGCGGTATTCAAATCTACCCCAACGGCATTCACACAACTTTCGACAACTGCATCCAATTTAGACTGTAATTTCTTTTGATCCACATCGTGCTGATATTGTCCAACACCAATTGATTTCGGGTCAATTTTTACCAATTCCGCTAAAGGATCTGCCAATCGACGCCCAATTGAAACCGAGCCACGAACGGTAATATCCTCATCTGGAAACTCCTTTCGAGCAATGTCAGAAGCAGAATAAATAGAAGCGCCACTTTCATTTACCAAAAAGACATCTACCTTATTTTTAAATTTCAGTCCACGAATAAAAGCTTCCGTTTCTCGCCCAGCCGTTCCATTTCCAATCGCAAAAGCTTCAATGTCATACTTTTCAACCAAGCGAGTGATAATGCGCTCCGCTTCTGCTGTTTTGTTTCGAGGCGCTGTTGGATAAATAACCGTGCTCTCTTTTAAATCGCCTGTGTCTGAAAGACAAACGACCTTACAACCTGTTGCAAAACCAGGGTCAATCGCTAAAATACGCTTTTGTCCCAAAGGAGATGCGAGCAATAATTGACGTAAGTTTGTTGCAAAAATATGGATGGAATGCTCGTCTGCTTTTTCTTTCGCTTTGTTTCGGAATTCTGTACTAATAGACGGTTTCAACAAACGTTTGTAAGCATCTGTAATTGCTTCTGCCACCACATCTTCAGCTTCATTTTTGCCTTTTAGGTACATTCTATCCAAGCTCTCCAAAGGACGATATTCTTCTGGCTCTATATTTACTTTCAAAAAGCCTTCTTTTTCTGCCCTTAGAATCGCCAATAATTGATGCGGTTGTACTCGATCCAGGGATTTTTCAAACTCAAAATAATCTTTGTATTTAATCGCTTCTTCCTTCTTCGACTTCACCAATTTAGCAACACTCTTGGCATAACGTTCGAACTGGCGACGAACGGCATTTCTTGCTTTTTCGTCTTCGTTAATCCACTCTGCAATAATGTCTTTTGCGCCTTGCAAGGCATCGTCTACATCAACGACCTCTCCTTTTACAAAGCGTTTTGCGGCTTGTTCTATGTTTCCGTTTCCTTGTTCTAATAATAATTTTGCTAAACCTTCTAGCCCTTTTGCACGAGCTTTTGCAGCACGCGTTAGGCGTTTCTTTTTATAAGGCAAATAAATATCTTCCAACTGAGTTAAATCAAAGGTACGCTCAATTCTAGCCTTCAATTCAGGGGTTAATTTATCTTGTCCTTCAATGGTTTTAAGAATAGATTCTTGGCGTTTGACAACATCTTTTTGACGTTCCCACTCTTCAAAAATATTCATAATTTCCACCTCGTCTAAGCTTCCTGTTGCCTCTTTTCTATATCGAGCAATAAATGGAATGGTAGCGCCACCTTCAAATAATTCAATAACGCTTTCTACGGACTTGGGTTTCAAATTTAATACCTGCGCAATTCTGTTTATCATGCTTTTATTCTATTGTATGATTCTTACTTTGTTTTCAACTATAACTGTTCTGCGTATCTTCTGTGCAAAAGATGTCCAAAAATAAGCATTTTGAGGATAAAAGTCAAATGTATTTTCTACTAGCCTTAAAAATAAAAAAAGCCCACTTCAGAATTATTTTCCAAAGTGGGCTTTAATGAAGCAATGCTTCTATATTCTTTATTTTTGTATTTCTAATGGCGCTCGTTTGAGTATTTCGCCTTGCTGATTTCTCAGGACAATTATATAATGTCCATTAGCGATACGATTAAGATTAATCGTATGATTTTCATCCTGCACCTTAGATTCTGACAAAACAATACGTCCCAATAAATCGATTACAAATAAATTGTATCCATTAACAGGAATATCTTCACTAGCCACTTGTACTTGTACCGTTTGTTGTGCTGGATTCGGGTAAATTTGAGCAGCAATTTCGTTTTGTACATAGCGAACATCAATTGTATTTGGAGGATTATTAACCGTCGTATCCAAATATTCGATATTGTTTATCATCGTTTCTGCACTATCCATTGTTATACTAACCAAGGGCTGTTTGATTCCTTCGGACAGAAAGTTATACTGCACGGTTGTTCCTGATGTAGGAAAAGGCAATTGTATAAACCCAGCAACATTAACCCATTGGATACTACCAAAAAGGTTAACACTTACTTCAAATTTCACTTCAAAATCTGTCACAACTTTTTGACGCAACACCGCATAAGTACTATCTGCCATTGCGCAAGTTCCCCAAGCATCAACGACACGATCCTCGTCTCCATCTATCGCAATTCGAATGGAATCAGGACTTAAACCAAAAGGCAATCCACTTACCAATGAATCAATTAGTTGACGCAAAAATGGAACACTATCAATCTGCTCGCTAAATCGAAATGCATAAGCATCAGATGCCACATCATTATAAGTCAAAGGAACCGTTTGTGTAATGTGCGTATTCGCAAAGGAATTAATAAAAGAAATTCCAAGTATTTCAAAACCTCCCCCTATACGCTCTATTTGAGTAGCTGTTACGTCGGTATAAGAAACCCCTACTTGTCCTAATAAAGGTTGTAAGATATCAGAGTTTGGAAATTGTGCGTAGAAAGCTCCTGATGAAGCAGCTTGTATGGTATCATAATTGGTGGTTACAGCCGTTAGTTGTGAAAAATCCCAAGCCGTTGCAGTAGCACTTGGTGGGGTGATTGTTAACAAAGAATCAACTGCCGTAGAAATAGCTAAAACATCTCCAGCTTGTGGAAAACTAATGGAAGTATACGTAATTTGTCCCATACTAGAACCAATCGTAAACCAAGATAACAAACTTAGTAGTAAGTATTTTTTCATTTTTTTGTATATTAATATGATAAGAAAGGGACGGTGCTCTCCTCAAAAATACACATTATTATGAACTTCCTAGTCATTCATAATCCTTTATTGAAAATTTTAAGGAACCTCTACCTTGTAAAACCCTTTAGATGTTGTTTTAACCATTGGTAATTGTTGTTCCTTTTCAAAATAAGTATACAAAGGTTTCATGCTTCTCCACAGACGAATAAAATCAGGATGATCGACATAAAGGCGTTCTAATTGCTCTAGTTTTCCATGCTTAAAGCGAGCAGGAAATATATGAACAGGTATTTTAATTTGTCCTTTATCTTTCGCTTCCGTTGCCAAAATATACACATTAGGAATTCTCAAGTCTGTGATTGCCAAACAACCGACCGAAGCTTCATTCCCATGAATACAAATAGCTCCTCCAATGTCTGTTTCTCTTCCGTTTCGAATCGCATCCGCAGCATTAGGGTAATTAAGACACATGGAAATATTAAACAAACTTTGAGGGTTAAAATAATCAATGGCATACACTCCTTCAGGAACTTGATGATCGCCTTGTCTTTGTTTGGGACCAAGCCTACTAATCCCTTGAAAAAAAGGATACGTAGTAATCAATCTATACTGCTGCTCCCCTTTGGCTTTCGCCCATAATTCCAGAATTCCCTCTTCCTTGAATGCCCGTAGATACAAATCTATATTGAAAGAATGAATCCCCTGAAGGCTAAGTAATTGCTGAACGTGTTTGGCATTATCATCATACACCTTTTGCACATTTTCAAAAGAAAGTTGTTGTCGTTTGAAAGCTCTATTAGGTATATCTTTCCAATCCTCTAAAGAAACCGTATCCAAGGCTTTAACATGTTGAAGATATTTCTTTTTCAAAGCTTCTGCCTTTGCTGCGGACTCCAATATCATTTCATCTGCTTCTCCTAACAAGCTATCCATTAACTTAATTTCAGCAATCACACTATCGGGCAAATCTCCATAAATGGATGCATCCGAATAATCTGTCACTAGAACAGCCCCTTCATTTACTTCTAAAATAGAATCTATATTTGATAGACGTTCCTCTTCGTTTTTAATCGCATTTCTAGAAGAAGATTGGCAAGCTGCCGTTAATACCAATGTTAAATAAAAGCTTAAAATAAGATAAGGTTTCATAGAGCACTTTTTGTTTTTTATATTTATAATCCATTATTACCAAAAAGATACTTCACTACAAACCCAAAACCATGAATTACAAATCGCTTCTCTTATTCTCTACTCTTATTGTTATGTATTTGAGTTGTTCCAATACAAGCACAAGCAGCAAGGAAACAAGCCTTATTACAAAGAATAATAACATACCTTATACCTGTGAAAATGGGCGCTTTGAAAAGAATATTTTTGACCACTTAAAAATGCACGACAATGTAAAATATGGTCGCAATACGACCATGCAAAACAAAACCATTGATTTAAAAATGGACATTTTTGAGCCAGAAGACGACACAGCTTCATTACGCCCATTGGTTATTTGGGCACATGGTGGTTATTTTTGTTTTGGAGATAAATCTGATTTTCATGGATTGTGCGAATTTGTTGCACAAAAAGGATGGATCAGTGCGAGTATTGATTACAGAAAATGGCGCAAACGCCAAATGCCTGACCAGTTAGAATATATGGAAACGGCAATCCGAGCGACCCACGATATGCACGCTGCCATACGGTTTTTCAAAGCAGATGCCGCTGGAGAAAATTTATATAGAATCGACACCACTAAGATTTTTGTAGGTGGTTATTCTGCTGGAGCGATTATGGCAGCACAAGTAGCCTATTTGGATTTAATAAAAGAAGTTCCGAGCAACATTCAAAGCATTCTCAAACGCAATGGTGGCATTACAGGCAATAGTGGGCACGCTCAACACAGTTCTAGCATTGCAGGAAGCATTGTTATTGCAGGAGCCGTTTATGATAAAAACATGATCACAGAAGGAGCACATCCACCTTTTCTAGGAATACAAGGCACTCAAGATGAGATTGTTCCCTATCGCAGAGGTTGGGCACATAGTCCTATGGGAACACAAGTCATCGAATTGGATGGTACTGCTGTTATTAATCAAATAAACAAAGACTTAGGGCATCCTTCTACCCTACTTTCCTTACCTAGAGGAGATCACAACGCAGCCTGGGAGGAGCTTTGGGTGGAACGTACGAAACAGTATATTCATAAATTTTTATTAGAAAATACTTGTCAATAAAATTCATTGATTCACGGTCTTAAAACAAACAAAATGCCATCAAAAGATAGCTTAAAGATAGGAATGGCGCAAATAGCCCCTGTTTGGTTAGATAAAAAAGCCACCCTTGAAAAAATAAAAGCTGCCATTGTAGAAGCAGGAACACAAGCTTGTGAATTACTTGTTTTTGGAGAAGCGCTTTTGCCTGGATATCCCTTTTGGGTCGCACTGACCAATGGTGCGGCATTTAATTCTAGTGTTCAAAAAGAGTTGCATGCACATTATATTAATAATGCCGTACAAATTGAAAAGGGGGACTTAGACGAACTTTGTCTCTTGGCAAAACAGTATCAATTGGCTATTTATATAGGCATTATAGAACGGGCAAAAAATCGGGGCGGACATAGCCTTTATTGTTCTTTGGTCTATATTAATGAACAAGGTATTATAAAATCTGTCCACAGAAAATTGCAACCTACCTATGAGGAACGTTTAACTTGGGCGGCTGGCGATGGCAATGGTTTGCGAGTCCATCCACTCAAAAAATTCACCCTTGGTGGGCTAAATTGTTGGGAAAATTGGATGCCACTAACTCGTGCGGCACTCTATGGGCAAGGAGAAAATTTACACATCGCTGTTTGGCCTGGCTCTTCAAGCAACACCCTTGACATTACTAAATTTATAGCCAAAGAATCTCGTTCTTTTGTCGTTTCTGTTTCTAGCTTGATGCAAACAAGCGACTTTCCTTCTACCACGCCTCATTTAGAAAAAATATTGGCACAGGCACCCCCTATTTTAGCCAATGGCGGCTCTTGTATTGCGGGACCAGATGGAGAATGGGTAGTGCCTCCTATTATCAATAAAGAGGGGGTGTTTGTACACGAAATCCACTTCAATCGGGTACTAGAAGAGCGTCAAAACTTTGATCCTTCGGGGCATTATGCTCGCCCAGATGTGACGCAATTGACTTTGAATAGAAATCGGCAGTCTGTTTTGACTATTGTGGAGGATGAATGATGAGAACCTTTTATTACTGATATAATACTAAATTATTACTACTATTTAGAAGGAGTACCGCTAATTCATCACTTTATATATCGAAGCTGCTATCATCCAACCAAAGATATCATCTTGTTTGTAGTTACGAATAACGTTTGCTGCACATAAATTATTTAGTTCCGCAGCCTCAGGTGTGTTAGGGTATGTTTGCTTTAGATGCTGTGCGAAGACTTCCCAGCGGATACAGAGCTGCTCACTATACGCTTGGATTTGCTGTTCTATCCTTTCGTGATCGGTGGGTACGGCTTGTGATAATAAGCGTTCGCGATAGTTGAGAAGATTATAAAAATCAAGTAAGACGATCTTCTGCTTTGTATAATCGTAGAAGTGGAGGTCTTTTTGGATAGTAGCACGCAGCAGTGGATTGTAATGTGCAATAGTGGACAACTGCTTGTGGTGGTTGTAATAGCTCGCTGCTGGGGGATGTCCTACAGCAACTGTATCTACTAGCATAGCTGTAGGAACTTGGCTGTCGGTGGCTTTGAGGGCATCGAGCTGCTGCTTGTATTGAACATATTGATAAATAAAAACTGCACCAAACAGTAGCAAGAGAGTGAATAGGAAGTAAAAGAAGCGTTTCATAATAAATAAGATTCAAAATAAAAAAAGACCTTCTCAATCGACAAGCAAAAGAGAAGGTTCTAGGTATATTAAAAGCTTGATCAGGGTTTATTAATAGGCTTACAGCAGCCACCTTTTTCAATATTACTTTTTTATCGGATCTACGAACCAGCCATTTATGTCCTCTCGTTTGTAGTTATGCATAAAGCTTGCTGTACATAGGTTATTTAGTCCTGCAATTTCAGGCATATTAGGATACGTTTGTTCTAAGTGCTGCGCAAAGACTTCCCAGCGGGTACAGAGCTGCTCCCTGTAAGCTTTCATTTGCTCTTCTACCCTGCTTTGATCTGTTGGCTCTGCTTGTATCAACATACGATCACGGTAGTCGATCAGGCTATGAAAATCAAGTAAAGCAGTGTTATACTCTGTACAATCGTAGAAATAGAGTTTCCTTTGGATAGTAGCACGCAGCAACGGATTGTACGCAATCGTAGACAACTGCTCGTGATGCGTATAATAGCTTTCGGCTGGTGGATGTTCTATCGCTGATGGTATGCCTGTAGAATCTTGACGATTTTTGGCGGCGGATTTAAGAGCATCGAACTGTTCTTGGTATTGAGTATATTGATAAATAGTAAGTCCACCAAACAGAAGTAAGAAAGTGAACAGAAAGTAAAGAAAGCGTTTCATCGTAGATAAGATTCAAAGTAAAAAAAGACCTTCTCAATCGACAAGCAAAAGAGAAGGTATTTAGATGTATTAAGGTCAGCACCTCTATCTTAGAAAATAGTGGCTATGTTAGTAGATGAACTAATTAGTCAATCCCCTCTGACCAAGATGCTTTGGCTGAGGCATAAAACTCCATATCATCATCATTAAGGTGTATATAATAATCAAAAGAATCTACAAATACGCTATTTTCATCTTCTGTCAACTGTATTTTAATCTTAAAAGTAAGTGGTTTTTTATTGCGTACTACAGACTCTCCTCCTGTAGTCAGCCACCCCCCATCATAGGTATAATTACTTTGTTTAATGAAGTTATCTGCATTTACGATATCGTTCTCCGAAAAAGTAAGCTCATACTTATTAAAACGTTGGAGTACTATAGCAGCAGTAGCAATATTTTTTATATCATCTACTTTTTTTACGAGTTGGGTGTAGCCTTGGGTATCTATCTTCAGTCCGAAGCGATTAATTTCTGAACGTAATTGATGCACAAATACATCGCGCTGACGCACAATCCCATCACCTTTAGGAAGGTGGTTTCCATCTTGTAGACGCTCTACAGCCTTATCCCATTGTTCCTCAGCAGCACCATATTGGTTTGGTGCGTCAGAATCATCGCCTGCATTTTCTTTCACCCACAACTTCAGAAGTGCATCAGTTAAAGAACGATCATCTACGCTAGGGGGAATAATACTATTTGTAGCAGCGCGCATAGCACCTACCGCTTCTAGTAAGTCTTCTGTACTTTCATGAATGGCAATTGCGTTACGGCTGTTCGAAGCAAGTTCATTGAGCAATCTGATTTGTTCTTCACGTTTGTTAATGAGCTCTTTCTGAACCTTATCAAGAAAACTATTTGCAGCTGCATTGGTCTTCATCACAGCAAGCATTTCACCATTTGGCGTGAGCATATCCCAAACCAAATTTACACAGACATCTACAATTACACCTACTATAAAACCAGCAATAGCACCAGGCACGGCACCAACAGTACCTCCAATGGCTACAGCACCTCCAATTATTCCACCTTTAACCAATGATTTAGCCAATCCTTTTGCAGCACGCTTGCCTAACGCTTTCATGGCTTCATTTGTTCCCCCACTCAGTACTCCTCCTATTGTTTTCTTTAGTAAATCTTGAGAAGCAGAAATACCTGGCTGGCTACTAGTAGCCAAAAAGAAAGCTCTCCAATTCGCTAGCAACCAATCTGCTACAGCACGTGCTTCGGCTTTCATTTTTTCTACATATTCATCAAGAGCAACTAGAACCTCTTGACGTAGTTCCTCTATATCTTCTCCGATTAGCACCTCACGATTTGTGCTTCCTGCTCCTCTCAGTACCAGCTCATTCTTGATCTTTCGAATCATATCTTCCATTTGATCAAGAGCAGCTTCTTCTATTCCATCTATTACACCATCGTTTTGTTTAAAAATAATGCGGTATTTACTAATTTGAGCCTCATAAGTCCCTAGCAGTTCCTGGATCTTTTGAGTAGTTTGTGGTTTGGGCATTTTTTACTTTTTTTATTATGAATAATTTTTTTAGTAGATTCTCCTAGTATACATGGTTGTATGGAGCTTTCCGAGCATAAATTAAGCACTTTAACCTAAAGGCTGTATTGTAATTTAAGTACTAGGTATCATTTAGTTTAATATTTATATAGAAGAGAAATAGCTGCTGCTTTTCCAGTTCAACTAAGCTTCTTTAAGCTAGTTATTCGTAGATATTAATGATTTTTAATCTTTACCAACTTTTACCAATAAATATAAGCTAATTTTTCTCATAAAACAAGTAGTTTAGTAAACTTTCTATATTTACTCCTCATAACTAATCACTTAACCATGCTCATTACACTCCATTGTGTTTTATTTCAAACGAATCTTATATTGATAATGAATCAGAAGCATAAGGCTACCAAGCTTACAACCCAAGCATTTATACCTATCATCTACTATTTTTTATAAAAAAAACATGCTATTGAGGTAGAATAGCTTATTCAATTTTAGAAATTTAAGTTATAATTTCAACTCCTTTGCTTTTCAAATAGAGCACTATTTCTAGATAAAGTTCGTCTGTATTTTTAATACACTCAGCGTCTTTACTAGGAGAACAGATGGATAAGGAATAAATATCCATGGCAATCATTTCGTACTCTAATTTTTTTAGTTCACTATTGATAACATCTATATCTGCTTTTATATAATTAACCTGATATACATAATTATTGATAACAATACTCCAAACGCTATTCTTTTTTGTTTGGCTTTTCACGCCTTTCCTCTCTAGAAAAAAGTCCCCCACTTCTGCCCTTCTATCCAATAAGGTATAGATACCTTTACATGGTCCCATATGTTTAGTGTTTCTATCTTTTGTTAGGAATAAATGCAAATTTGTGTTTTGTGGAACATGTATAATGATAATACTTACTTCGTGAGCGCTATCGCTTTTAGTTCGTGGGATTTAGCTACGCTGCTTATACGAGGTTTAGTTTTCTTACCAAAAAACAAAGTTGTTTAGAATTAACGATTTTTAATAATATGTTTTTACTTAGAAATACATACCCCACTTTACAAAGGGCATCGCCCTGACACTATTATTAAAAAAATAAAGAAAAAAAGATAAAAGGAGCATCGCTCCGACACCCTTTATCCGAAAAAAAACATCTGAATATAAAATAATGAATACCTACTCTTCTTACCTTGATATTGTATGAATGGTGACGAAGCGATGCTTCTTATATGGTATGCTGGGCTTTTATCAATGGGGTCGAAGCTGACGCTCCTATCCCATTAGGTATTGCTTTGTTGTTAATTTATAAATAACAAACGCTGTTGGAGATTTATAATTCATATTTAAAAAAGACGCAACTCTAAACAGCTTCATAAAAAAAACATTTTATATAAGTTTAATTATCAGCAATTTAACACTTTTATAATTTTAAAACTATCCTGCTGATAATCAAACTGATACAATTTAGCTACGCTGAGCCTTCGGGTTCTCCACGAAGTAATGTAATGAATAACTAATCCTATGCATGATACTTTTTTCTCAAAAGCAGTCCACCAATTAAAAGTAACGCTATAAATCCACCAATACCCCAAGCCAAAAAATTTCTCTTTCCTGAAAGTTGTATCGCTTTAGTATCTCCCAATTGAATAAATGGCGACCAAAAAATAGGATGTGCTGCAATATCATTTGCAGATTTTATATATTGTAATTTTGCTTTTCTCAACGCTTCGTCTTTGTTCATCCCATCTGCTAGATTCAAGTATAAGTTTTTCATAATTTCAGAAGTTGCAAAATCATTCACTTGCCAAAGAGAAACAATCAAAGAAGAGGCTCCTGCATACATGAAGGAACGAGCCAAAGAAACAATTCCTTCCCCTTGTTTGAATTCTCCATAACCTGTTTCACAGGCAGATAATACGACCAGGTCGGCATTCAAATTCAAGCGAGAAATTTCGTAAGCTTGTAGGAAATTATTTTCAGAGCTATCTCTATTTTCTGTAAAAACTAAAGAAGATAACATTGGAGTCCGAGGATCCAAAACACCATGCATCGCTAGATGAATAACTCCATATTCAGCAGCTTGACTCTTAAAGTTACTTTCGGTGGCATTGTCACCAAATAAAAAAGCACCATTAAAATTATCACTCAGGACTTTAACTTCTTTTTGGGCTGCATTTAAAGGCTGAAGTGTGGCTCTGGTTTCAAATTCTTTGGGCAATCTTAGTTCCAACAAAGAAGAGTCTTGAGTAGGATAAGTGGCAGCATAGGCTAAAAGTTGATTATTGTGTTTAGAAGTTCGCTTGTTTTTATTTTCTTTCCAGAGTGTAGCAGAGTAATTGTAACTAATATTATAATCATTCAGCAAGTAAGAAAGGCTTTTGAAGCCTATTTTTTGAGATGGATTTTTTACTAGAAAAGTTTCAAAAGGAAGGTGCCCCAATTCGCCAGCAGTAATAATAATCAAATTCTCAATGTCTTTGTCTTTGAGAGCGACAGCCAAAATGTTTGTATAAAACCAATAAGCAAGCTCTGTATATTTTCGGTAAGATACTTCAGGGTACTTCTCTATTAAAGCATAAGAGCTTAACACTTTATGAAAATCTTTAATTTTATTGGCTAAGTTTTTCTCATCTATCTCTATACAAAACAGCTCAATTTCATTTTTTTGTACAGCAAAAAGATAAATTGCATCATTAGATAAAAAGTATTCTAATAGAAGTGTTTTGTCATCTAGTAACTTTTGTATCTCATCAACTTTAGCAATTACATTTTGATACTTTAAAGCGTGGTATTTAGGATATTTGTTTTTAATAGAATGGATAAATTCATCAATTTCTAGCTGTGTCTGTGCTAGAATTTCATTTAAGGCTTCTTTTTCTTCTTCTGTTTCTGCCTCGTACTGCTGTTGTTTGATATCCAAAAACTGTTGTTGCAGCTCTATTTCTGTTACCACTAAAGAATCTGGTAAATCGCCTAAATTCCGAGCACGGTTTCCTTTTACAGCGTCTGTCAATAAGATAGATTTGTTGGCTTCTGCAAAAGAAAAGGCTCCTTGAATATATTTTTTTTCTTTTAGGTAAAAGGCAGCACTTATTCCTCGATCTAAAAAAGAGCGACTACTTCTTATATTTCTTAATTTGTCTGATGGAGTACTTATCCCATTGAGGATTTTGTTGTTTAATTGAGAAACGATTTGAGTCAGTTCGTATTGCTTCTTGAGTAGCGACTCATTATTGGTGTTTTTGTATTGCGTATCAAAAACTTTAGCGATCACTTTTAGAGCAGGGACTAAATTATTAACAGAGTAAAAATCTTGACTTATTAATGTTGATAGCTTATTAATATCAATACTATCTGTAGCTATAGCATTGGCATTAATACTACTTATACAATAATACAGCGCACTATCCAATTCATTCATATCCAAATACAAATCTCCTAAATTGCTGAGTCCAGAAGCATAAGTAGGATGATTTTTGCCCAATAATAGTTCATCCATCCTTTTCGTTTTCAGATAGTACTGTTTAGATTTAGCGTACTCTTTTTTGTCTTGATATAGACCCGCTAAATTATTATAAATGGCAGCAATATCTTGATGACTTTCTCCATATTCTTTTTTGTAAATAGCAAGTGCTTCTATATAGAGTACTTCGCTTTTGGCATACTGTTCAATCGCATGATAAATGCCCGCTAAATTATTGAGACTAACAGCATAGATAGGATGGTTTTTGCCCAATAACTCTTTTCGTATATCTTTGGCTTTTATAAGCAGTTTCTCGGCAGCTTTATATTTTCGCTGTCTTTTATATAAGGATGCTAAATTATTGATACTTGTAGCATAACTAAGATCGTTTTCTCCCAAAGTTTTTGCTTTTATATCTATTGTTTTTAGGTATAAAATTTCTGCTTTTTCTAACAAACCCATTTCTTGATACAAAAGAGCTAGATTGTTCAGATCTATGGCATAGTCAGGATGATCGTTGCCCAATATTTTTTTATCAATTTGCTCTGCTTCTAAGTAATATTTTTCTGCTTTTTCAAACAAACCCATCTCTTGATACAAAAGAGCTAAATTATTCAAGTTTATGGTATAGTCAGGATGCTCATTACCTAATATTCTTTTATCAATTCTTCCTGCTTCTAAATAATACGTTTCTGCTTTTTCTAACAAGCCCATTTCTTGATACAATGCCGCCAAATTACTTAAAGAACTTGCGTACCCAATATAGTTTTTCCCTCGATACTTTTTTTCAAGGTATTCTGCCTCCAAATAATATTTTTCTGCTTGGAGATAATCTCCTATATTATGATAAAAAAAGCCTAAATCATTCGTATAGAAAGCATAAACAGAATCTTGTTCTCCAAATTCTTCTTTTGCCTTTTGTCTAGCAGCATCGGTATATTCAATACAAAAATCAAACTCATCCCCCTCATAAAACAAGTAAATCAAACTATCTAATTCTTCATAACTAAGCTTTTGATTATTAGAAATTTGAGCATAATTATAGTTTAACACTAAAAAAAAGGAAATAGAAGAGAATAGTAATTTCATGAAATAGATTTTTAAGCTTGTTTATGGTTGTCTTTTCTCTCAAAGAAATCCTCCTCCCAAAAGTAGAATTATCAAACCTCCAATCAGTTGAAACATAATGAGACGAGTAGCTTAATGATTAAAAAGCATTAAGCTTACCGTTTTAATAGTTTGATTCTCCATAATTAATATAGTCCCCACCTCCCATTTCATCATCTCCTTCTAAAAATCGTATGATTCCTGTATATAAATTCGACGCTCTTTCAAAGATCGATAGTATTTCAATTTTGAAATGTTGCTCCATTCAATTATTGGGTTCTTTGACATTTTTTGCCAAGGCTTACAATTTAACCTTTTTTATAGACTTCAGGCTTCAGTTATAAGTCGTAAGTAGAAAGTCGTAAGCTTTTTAATTAGCAACACGTTACGACTTTCTACTTAAAACTTACGCCTTATAAAGAATTAGT
>CALDEP010000322.1 GCA_937942475.1 uncultured Aureispira sp. | reverse complement strand
GTTTATCTCTTATTTTTCATGTGGCTTTTTACACAAGTAACATCCACTATATTTGCCGCTGCTACAGGAGATATCCAGCCCTCCTTCCTATTTGATTGGTTTGCTTATATTGTTCCCTTCCATTTATTTTCGATGTTCTGTGTTCTGTATTGTCTGTACTTTATTGCCAGAACTATCAAAACAGCAGAATTACAACGTGTTGTGAATTTTGGTGATTGTACTGGACTCCTCTTTTCATTCTGGATCTTGCCAATTGGAATTTGGTTTATACAGCCTCTAATCAATGAATTGGTTGCTACACACGATCTAGATTCAGAGGATCCAAAAAGTTCTTTTATGTTACTAGATGATGATTTATTTTAAATTATTACACAAAACAGACTTCATCTTTTATAACTTTTTAGCTTCAATTTTCTTTTTTTGTAACTTTTATGTTAATTTAGTATCATAATCATTGCCCGATAATTATAATACGCATATTTTGATACTCAAAATCCAACATAAAAAGCAAAGAAAATGGGGTTATTTGACTGGTTCAGAAAACAAGCTAAAAAGGATGTTATAGAATTAAAAGAAGACAATAACCATCGATCTGTCTATGCAAGCCTTAGCAAACAAAATAACAAAGGTATTTCACCTGAAGAGGCGCAAGCTATGCAAGCTGAAATCATGGAATTATTGAGCAATAAAGATAAAAAATCTGCCATTAATGGGGCTTGTTTATTACTAACCAAAGGGGAATACGAAGCTTGTATCACTGCCTTTGAAAGCATCATGGTCGCAGAACCTTCTGAAAAAGGAACTTGTGAAAACCAAATTGGCGCAGCTTATTTCTTCTTGGGTAAATATCCAGAAGCCATAGAACATTACCTACTGTCTTTGGACAATGGATTTGATTTAGAAATGCTAGATTACAATGTTTGGGAAGCAGCTGAAGAGCACCACAAAACAACAGGTGACAACTCTTATGCAAAAACGTATCTAGAGCGTTTTCCTTCTGGCGAATCTAGGGATGCTGCCATGCAATTACTCTAACATATAAAGGTTCTTATTATTTTCAATAAAAACAAAAACTTGCTTTTAAAAACATTTTGTTGTATCTTTCTTATAACAACACTTGTTGAATCGAGTTTTTGTTTTTTTATGTTAAAAAAAACTTTAAGTAATAATAGTTTGGTAAACGAGCTTTATAATTTAATTTGTACAACCCCCTGTGCTATGTCAACTATCCCTGCTATTAGTTTGGATTTTTCGGTTATTGTTACCAATAAAAATCATGTTGATTCCTTTCAATCCTTTGCACATGCCCTTGGTTTAGCAGTAGACTTATTGGGAGATGTTCCATTTAAAGAAACTCAGACTTGGAAAAAAGACGCTTTGCACGCTTTCTTTAGTGCAGAAGGCACTTTTCTTTGTATTCCTTCTGGCGAATATAACATTGCAGCAGCTTCTAGAGACAGCCAAGTTGCTTTTTTAGATATTTCTAAGAACGCTTCTACCTTTAATTTAGAATATGCAGAAAATGGTTCGATGCAACGAATGTACACTAATTTTAATGGCATTGTTCGTCGCAATATCAAGGCTCCTCTTCACTGGGAAAACGCTGATAAAACTTATCTAGAAATTGTATCTGATGCCATACTAGCTTTGACGGGTCAAACATTAGACGCTTACCAAAATCAAAGCGCTACTCGTTACCGCATTATCAAATAAACTACTCGCCCAGCTATGCCCAACTTTATAGAAGAAAATAAGCTGGTTGTTTTTCCTCCAAAAAAATTTAAAGCTGTCCATTTCCAAAACCCTCATTTGGCTTGGCGATGGCTCTATTTATTTTTTGCTTGGTTTGTAATATCCATTGTATTGGGCTATTATGGTGAATTACTAGTGCCTGTTGTGCCAGATCAAGGCTTTTATCGAGAGTTTATTATGAGTGCAGGACAGCTTGTCTTCCAAACGCTTGTGATTGGACATCTTACCAAAGGACGTTTAATCCATTATTTAGGGAATATGATGACGGTTTCTCTGATTGGGGCACTCCTATTATTACCTGTTTTATGCTTTGCTTGGATAAGCCATTGGGAAGCGCCTTGGTGGTATACAGGTTATTTTTTAATCATTGTGGGCGTGATTATTCTGATTCATAAAGACCGAGTAGAACGGTTGGATTTACCTTGGGTGATTACCCTTTCTTGGATTTTGTATCGCATTTTATTGCTTATTGCCATTTATAGTATAGGACCGCTCTAATTAAAAATCGATCTATAAAGTACAATACTTCGTGTAGAACTCGTATTAGATTGATTATCAGCTAGATAGCTCCCATACACCCAAGGCGTTAATAAGCTGATAATCAACCTAATGCAAGATGTATTTTTATGTTTTTTGTAAAAAACTAAAAACTCCACGAAGTATTATAAACTCATGTTACGCATAAAACTAATTAGGCTGCTTAACATTAAGAAAATAGCTTGCCAAATAGGTTTTAATGTTGAATTTTGAATGCTTAATTTTTAATGCCTTATTTTCATCGAAAAGGCATTAAACATTCAAAATTAAGCATTCAGCATTAAAACCATATTTTTTTAAGTAAAAGTAAGTTTAATATTTCTTAAAATACTCTTGCGTAACTTCAGTACTTAAAATAAAATAATGCCGTCAATCGTAGAACCTAATAAGGACTTCTTGAAACTATAAAACAAAGACAAACTACCATAAACACTAGGGCTTAACTCTGGCATTTTGAACCTTGTTCTACCCCATCTAAACACTGGAAACTGATAGGCATAACACCCTGCTTCTATATATAACTTCGCTTGTGGACTAAGTTTTAAATTAGCTGTCAAGGCAGCACGAACTCTCAAATCGCCAAAAATGGAGCGTTGCCATTGATTATTAATAGGATTCTGATACCCAAAAGCGGTTGAAAAACTAGACAATCCAGCACTGAAATCTAGCTTAAATTTCTTAGACAGCTTGACCGAAAATCGAATTTGTACAGGGAGTGTAATATTGACCCAAACGTTCTTCGTCAACTTAGCTTGAATCCCAAAAAATGGAATAGGAAGCGCCTGCCCATTATTATAACTAAAAAATAAACCATAATACCAGTAGAAATTAAAATTTCGAATGTGGGCAAAGCCAATCATAGCTGTAACACTAGGAATTGGCGTCAATTGAAGCGATTCTAGGTCTTCCATCATGCTGATATTGACAGAATAAAAAAGTAAGTCGGGATGTTTTAAAGGTTTTGCCAACAAATGAATCCCTGATAATCCTGTACTGAATCCATAAGCAAAATGTGCTTTTTTTTGAAAAGGGTTTTCTAGGTTTTTATCTTTATAATCCAAATCTAAGTAAAGCATTCTGGGGCGAAAATTCCAAAACAATTGATAGACCTTTAATTTTGCTACTTTTTTTAATTTCAACGTCAATAGCTTATTCAAGTCAACTTTTAGTTTTAATTGACTTTTGATGGGAATAATACAATTGATGTCTGCCTGCCCAACATGCAGCCGATCTTTATTCAAAAAATTGAAATCATGGCTGTAAACGGTATTAATACGTAGGCTTGGCTGAAAAAATTGATTAAATATGAACGATTGTCCTTGAGAAATTGTAGAGAAAAGAAAGAATCCTAGTATATTAAGATAGTATTTCATATTTTAATTTTGTAAATGAACTGGCAAGCGCAATCAAATAAGTGATATTATTAAGCGGTGCATAGCAATTTGTTTATTAAAATAACCCTATTTTTAATAAAATGAATCGAAAATTTGTTAATTTTGAGAATTAGATAAGAATTAAAATAAATGATTCTTTGACAAACCGTGTGGCGTTTTAAAATATAGGTTCCTCTATTCAGTAATGAATCAGGATATAAGTTTCAAGTAAAAAGTCGTAAGTCGTTTATTATCAAAAGAAAACATACGACTTCCTACTTAAAACTTACGACTCATATAGTTTAATAAAGGTGCCCCTTAGAAGATTATCACACAATTTATCAAAGAACCAAATAAATGAAGTCGTTTAATTCATGCACTTCTAATTCAAGAAGGGCATTTTAAGTGAAAAAATAGGAGAATGAGCATTATAATTTCGTTATTGAATCATAAAGGAGGAGTTGGGAAAACAACTTCAGCAATTAATATTGGTGCTGCTTTAGTGCAGTTGAACAAACGTGTTTTGTTGATTGATTTGGATCCACAAGCAAATTTGACGATTTCTTTGGGAATTCCTCGTCAAAAAGTCACCATCTATGAAAACATGCGTGGGGAAGCAGAAATTACTCCTTTTACCGTTAAAGAAGGCTACGATGTGGTTACGTCAAATTTAGATTTGTCGGGCGCAGAGATGGAGTTGATTAACGAAGCAGGACGTGAATTTATTTTAAGAGAATTATTTGAGCCTTTGGCGCATGATTATGACTATATTATCATTGATTGCCCACCATCTTTAGGTTTATTGACCTTGAATGCATTGACGACTAGTAATTATGTTATGATTCCAATGCAGACAGAATTCTTGGCTTTGCAAGGAATTGTCAAAATAAAGCAAGTAACGGACAAAGTTCGTTTCCGTTTGAACAAAAAACTGGAAATTGGAGGAGTTATTGCTACTATGTATGATCATAGAAAGGTTTTAAATAGAGACATTGTAGGAACCATTGAAAAGTTCTTTGGTGACAAGGTATTTAAGACTAAAATTCGTAATAATGTAGCATTAGCAGAGGCGCCAAGTGTTGGAAAGGATATTTTTGACTACAGCAAATCTAGCAATGGTGCAAAAGATTACTTGGCTTTGGCTAAAGAAATTATTGAAAGAATAGAAACAGTACCTGCTTAATGGTAGGTATTGTTATCCTATAATAAATAGAAACCTTCATCCAAATAGAGGTTTTTTAAATCGTATATTTTTATCTAATGGGTCGTAAGAACAACAAAAAGAAATCATTTTCAGATAACTTGGCTAATCTATTCCAAGAAAGGATGCTTGACGATAACGCTCAGGACAACATCTCTATGATCGAAAATGACTCTAAAGATAAAAAAACGACTAAAACTAAGGGTGCGGCAACCGCTGTTGCTAAAAAAACGAAACCAAAGAAAACAAGAAGTAAGTCAAAAACTACCCGAAAGTCTTTTTCTAATAATTTAGAACGTTTCTTCAAAGATAGTATTGATGGTGTTTTGGATGGTGTCGTAAC
>CALDEP010000321.1 GCA_937942475.1 uncultured Aureispira sp. | reverse complement strand
TAAAGTTGACTCATTTCTTGATAAATAGTTTCTACTTCTGCCGTATTTGTTGTCAAATCATCCAACAAAGTTAACTGTCTTGCTTTGACAAGTAGTTCTACTTTATTTGCTTGCTCGACAATACGAGTCGTTAAAGCATCATCGTCGATTAGATAGGTTAAATAACTGCCCAAGCCCTTTTCTGATGTTCCAAAAATTTGTTGAATTCCCTTTAAGTTATAAAGAATCATATCCCATGAAAAATGAGCATAAGGACTCTCCAAGTACTCTGGGTGTAGTAACTGATCGGCACTCTCCTTCCCTAGTGGTTTTCCTAATTTTTTGCGTGCTAACGTTTGACTCATATGCACGACGGCATTGCTCAAACTAGCAATCCCATCTTGGCTTGTATTTCCAGTTGCTTGGCTTAACGTATTAGCATAAGAACTTCGCCATTCTGTTTCAATTTCCCCAATTAGCCCTTTTGTATTCTTAATACAATTTAATAAATAAGCAAAACGTCTTTCTTTATTCGCCCCTGTTTGATAGCCGTTTAATAAGTTGGTTTGATTATTATTATTATCAAAAATAAGATATTCAATACTTGCTAAACCCTTGGTGTAAGAACTTCGATCGGCTATATAGAGCGAATCAATTAAAACGGTATCTGCTATTGCATTCTCAATAAAATTTGGACTACTTGGCGTATTGTCTAACTTTAAATAACGATAGTTGTCTCGACCAGGTCCAAATACCAACATTTCAACGGTAGACCAAGTTTGCATCGTTGTTTTCCAAGCAGCTTGTACTTGTTCTATATTGGTAATTGTAGGAGCGTTTCCAAAATTGATACAAGCAGTTTCTAAGGCTTTATTGTCTATTAATAATTGGGCATAACTAGGTAATACAAATTCATCTATAATGCCCTTTAACATTGCTGTTTTATCAAAATCTTGTTGCTTTTTGCAAGCAATCATATTGAATAAGCCAATACATAAAAAGAGGCTCACTAATTTAAGATATTTACGCATATCAGTTGTTGTTTAAAAAACTTGTTATAATGACTTTACAAATAAAATAAGCTGTTCCCGCTCCTCCGCAGACATGGTTCTAAAGCTTTCTTTAGAGGCTTCTCCTTCTCCCCCATGCCATAAGATGGCTTCTTCTAAATTCCGAGCACGTCCATCGTGCAAAAACTCGGTATGTCCATTGACGGTTTCGATCAAACCAATCCCCCAAAGCGGAGCCGTTCGCCATTCTTGACCATCGGCTAAATATTCAGGGCGATTATCTGCCAAACCTGCTCCCATATCGTGCAGTAATAAATCGGTGTAGGGATAAATAGTTTGATTGGATAAGGCATCAAAATCAGGATGGGTTCCTGTTCTGTATTTTTGTACGTGGCATTTTTGGCAATTGGCTTTTAAGAACAGCTCTTTTCCTTGAAGGACTTCTTGATCCTTCCAGTTTCTTCGACCAGGAACTGCCAACGTGCTAGAATATAACGTTACTCGATCTAAGGTTTGGTCATCCAATTCATAACCATTACTATTATTACCATTAGGAACGGTTTGGCAATCTGTTTGTAAATTAGTATGATTTTCCTCTAGAAATAAATTAGACGTAATTCCTATATCTCCTACAAAGGCACCTGCTACTTGTTGACGTACATTTGGCTCTCCTGCTTTCCATCCAAAACGACCTAAATCCATTGAATTGGTCGCTCGATTGTAGACTAAGTTTGCTTTGCCTGAAATTCCATCGCCATCTATATCCGATTCATCAGCAAAGGCTCTGATGGCATTAATTTCGATGGCATCTAGCAAGCCCATTCCGACCATTTGATTGGCAACTCTAGGAGAAAAAAGAAGGTTATTATCTAAAGTCCCATAAGCTAAATTATGAAACGTATACGTAGGTTTTCTCAAAGAATAACTGGTTCCATCTTCATAATTTCCAGCAATTTCAGTATACTGAATTTCAAAGGTTCCTTCTCCTTGAATGCCACTGATGCCGCCAGGGCTCAACTGCCCGCCATACATAGGAGCTGCCAAGGGTCCACCATGTTGATTCATACCAGGAATACTCAATCGAATTAGCATTCCATGTCCAAATGTTTCCCCAAATTGAGGCGTACGACCTCGCCCATCTTTGAAATGACAACCAGAACAAGCGGTTTCATTAAACAAGGGTCCCAAACCATCTCTTCCAGTTGTCGAAGCTACAGCGCTCACCCAACTTTGGTTAAAAAAGGAGTTTCCTGTTGTAAATTGCAAGGCTTGTAGCCCTTTTAAATTGGGTGCCGAAAAACCGAAGGCATTGCGAGAAGTATTAAAAAAAGTCGTTTCACCACCTGCTAATTCTTCGCCATCCTCGGCGTAAAGTACGCTTTCTTTTTGACAAGCATTTAGGCTAATTCCTACGATTATTAATAAACAAAAATGAAGTTGAAGTTTCATATTATGAAGGTATACATTGAAGTTGTTTAAAACTTAAAAATCTCAGCAACCAAAGATGATTGCTGAGTTAAGGAATGGAATAAATTTTAACGCTCTGATTTATTTATCCAGGTAGTTCTGTACTAATCGTTAGACCTAAAGCTGTTGCTGCTTCTGCAATCGCATCTCCTTGAGCTTGCAAAGCTGTTACGGCTTGCAAAACAGGTCCATTATCGTTTACATTTTCTTCTGTTACCGTTTTGTCAAATGGTGTAGGAATGGCTAATACTTTTGATGTTGCAGCAGCACTTTTGCTGGTTAGATCAGCCCCTATTGTCGCATCTACTTTTGTAAGCAACGTTAGAATAGAATACTGTGCATTTCCAACAACAGTACCAGATACAGTCGTATATGTTCCTGCCAATACATTTGTAATTCCTTGTGCATTAGTGATAATATCACGGTGTGTATTGTCTGCAAAACAAGAATGTTCGTCCTCTTGTGGATTGTCTATTGCATTTGCTTCCAAGGCGGTAAACATACGCTCTCCTGCCAATTCAGATTTACTCAAGACACCTGCTCCCGTCAATATTTTTGACAAAGCTTCGTCTGCTGACAAGCCTTCAAAATAAGTTCTGTAAGAACCATTAGGTGCCCATTCTGCTTTTAAGATCGCTAAATCATCTATCAACAATTGTGCACAAGCTTTGATGTATTCGCCACGTCGAGTGTGGTTCATAGCAGTACTGGTATAATCCATATAAGAGCGATTTCCTCCTTGTCCAGCATTGGTGTTTACATCTATGTAATCTTGTCCCCACAACAAAAATTCAATGGCGTGGTAGCCAATACTAATGTTCTTTTCTCCTCCAACTTCGTTGGCTCCTGATAAAATCGAAGCTGTAATTGTAGGATAATTTGTCAAGTCGTGAATAATTCCAGTATTTGCAATTCCTCCAGCATTATCACGGGTATAATCAATATAATTTTCATCCAAAGGCCAAGCATTCAAAGCACCTTCTGGTCCATCTGAATCGTCAATTGGTCCATCATAAAAACGATAGGCTTCTGTTTGTCCATAAGGCTCTCTTGCTGCCAACCAAGCTGTTTTAGCAGCTCCAAAAGAAGTTTGTGTTGGTGTGCTTACTAAAGTATTAATGGCTGTTTGCAAGTCAATTGCTTTGTTATAAGCATCATCATAACTCGCATAAACAATCTCACAGTAATTGTTAACTACATTCGTTTTTAAATCGGCATTTGGGTCTACGTCTTCAGGAGTACAAGCGGTCATGTATAATAAACCTGCTCCAAGCAATAAGGTGTGTTTAATGTTTTGCATTTGTTTTAACTATTAAGATTAAGTCTAAATAAATATAGTTCGCTGCAAATGTAGTATTCTTGATTTAAAAAACCAAGCTTAATTAGACTTAATCCAAATAAACTTAACAAGAAATTAAACCACTCTAAACAAACAATAACATAAGCTCTTAGAAACCAATACTTCCATCTTCTCACTTAAATTGAAAGGGCTCACAAACTAATCGCAAAAAAAAGATACGTCCCATCGCAATAGAAGTACTACCATTTCCTCCTCCCCCATGTGCTGTGGCTGCGGTACCCAATTGATTGATTTGCTGAACATCTAGTATATTTTTCACCCCTGCACTAATAGACAAGCCTTTGTTAAAGAAGTGTTTGCTAATCGTAACATCCATTAAACCATAGCCTTGCAAGGTATTTTGGACAATTGCTGTTTCCTGTGTTATTGGATTCGTAACAGCTGTATAATTGACCTGTTTATCATAATCTCTGCGGAATAAAGACAAGCTTAAACCCATCTTTTTGAAGGTATAACTGACTTCTTGTGTAAACTCTAAGGTGTACTGAAAAGGGGCAATACTTTCTTCGGAACTACTTAGTTGATTGTAATGCCCAATTAGTGTTGCTCCCAATCTAATTATCAAGCCTTTGTGTTGGTATTTTACTTGAGTATTAATGCCCCAATTTTGGTGTTTTTCTAGATTAAAATAAGCATAGTTATTCGATTGATTGTCAATAACAAAATTGCCTAAACTATCTGTTTCATAACTATACAAGGTGATCTGCTGTTGGATATAATTATAAAAGCCATTCGCAGTAATATTCACCATATGTCCGCCCTGATACACCTTATTATAAGACCAACCTAAACTTAGTGTGTGGGCATATTCTGGTTTCAAATTAGGGTTTCCCTGAATGTTATGATTAACATCTACAAAGTTCAGATACAGCTCTTTTAAAGAAGGCGTTCGAATCGCTCTAGCATAAGAAAACCGAAGGTTCATTCCATCCTTAATTTTCCATTTCAAACCTAAAGAATAGGTGATTGGAATTAAGCCTGTTGTGTTATAAGCGACTCTTATTCCTGCTTCAATATTCAGTACTCGAATGGGCTGATAACGAAAATTTACAAAGGCAGCAACGTCACCCAAGATCGCACGTTCTTCTTTAATTCTTGCTCCAGTCGTATAATCATAACGAATGTCTATCCCTGCTTTGAAGTCCAATTTCTTGCCATACTGACTGGCTAAGGTGGCTCGAATATTCCAAGCCTGGAAAGAAGTCGTGTCCGAATCTAGTTGATCCAAGGTGTCTTCACTAACATTCTCTTTCATCGAACGGAAATAAGCATTCTTAGCCCGCTGATAATCATTAAACGCAACTAAAGCATCTAAATAATATTGCTTATTATCATCTAAATAACCCAGCGCAGCAATGCTGTGATCTTGTGTAATAGTCACAAAATCATAATCCTTTGCATAAGACAAGCTAGGAAAAGCGTCTAGTTTCACGTTTCCTCTATCCTCAATTACTTCGTTCAGATAATTGTATTGATAAGACAAACTTATTTTGCTAGAAGGAATGGTATAATACAATCGCCCACCCACAAAATGCTGTTGCTTGGGGTTCCAAGTTTGACTGCGCAAAGTGTCGGTCGAAAAGCCATTAAAATGGCTAAAATTATAATTTAAATCTATTGCAAAATTTTTCCATTTTTTGCCCAAAGCAATGCTAGCATTGTATTGTTCATTGCTTTGCAATTGCCCTGCAATTCGAGTCGTCCAAGCATCTTGTTGGTTCTTTTTGGTTATAATATTAATAATTCCCCCCAAAGCATTCGTACCATAAGCGACCGACATGGCATTTTCAATAATCTCAATGCGCTCTATATCTTGCACTTGGATGCGATCCAAATCTAAATTGCCATCACTGCGCCCAATCATAGGCACTCCATCTATCAAAATTTTGATGTGCTGCCCTTCTAGACCATTCATCGTCATGGTGGTTCCCAAAACAGGATCTTGTGCAATTCGAATATTGGCTTCTTGTTGAAAAACTTCTGTCAAATTAGTTGCCGCTCGCTGCATAATCATCTCTTTGCTAATCACTCGAATGGGCAAGGTAGAAGCTTGCATTTCAGTTGGACTATACTGCCCTGTCACGACAATTTCTTCGTCAAAAGAAACCGAAAGAAGGATGCTGTCCAACAGTTCTTGTGCGATAAGTTTTGAACTTATTAACAACAAAAAAAAGACTATTTTGATCGCTAATCTCATGGCTATTTATCGTTTAATGGCGTCAGTTTTGAAACAATCGTGCGCCACATTTCCAACTCTGGAATTCCAGGCTTGCGCTGCCCAAAGCAGTATAAAATTTGATTGCCCTCTTTATCAAACAACTCTAAACTCGTTACAATACCATCTGTCGTGTATTTCTTCACGACCCAAGCTTCCTCAATCGCCTCTAATTTTAAGTGCAAATTAAAGTCTTTGTCTAGGACATTGTACCAACCATTCATTTCTACCAGCTTATGAATTTTTCCAGAAAAGATTTGTAAACAAGATTTATTTCCCAAGAAAACCATAATGGGCGTTCCACTAGCTACTGCCATTTCAAGCATTGCTACAATCGCCTTTTTTTCTACTCGATACGTTGTTCCTTGTGGTGCAATACAAAATGCCGCTTGACGCGTCAAACTATATTTTCGCAACAGACCAAAAAAGTCGTGTGTGTCTTTCATGTTCAACCAAGCTGTTTGAAAAGCGCCAATATCCAAAGCCTGATCTGTCTTTGCAGAAGGCTGCACTATTTCCGCTTCCACAGGCATGTTTATTCGATCGCCTGTTTGGTACTTTTCAACCAAGACCTCGTATGCTTCTAAATCAGATTGAGCTGTTGTATATATTTTATGCACGGCATTCCCTGATTTGTCAAAAAATTGAAGGCTATGCATCCTCCGCTTTCCAGACTCAAAAACAACCGCATAAACATGTGCCCAATTGCTCAAAAAGTAACGCAAATCAATCATTGGATTGTGTGCAATCCCCATTGGTGCCTTCTCCATAAAACTGACATTTTCATAAATCCCTTTCGTTTCATGAACCGCATGTTCGTTTCTAGTCAATGCCATCACATGTCCCAAGGTATGTGCATCTCCCAATACTCCTTTGAAATTATTGCCTAAATAAGTGCGTTTTTCTACGGTTGCAATTTCTAACAACTCCATTTCTGAAACGCCTAGTGCAATAGATATGTCTCTAATTCTAGCTTTAGGATGGGCTTCTTTGTACGTTTTGTACTGTTGTTCTAATGTGATTGTTTTCATTGTTTGTATTTTTTTTATGTTCGTTTATTATGTTGTCTTAGACTGTGATTTTTTTGATGCCTTTGATTTTTTTGATTTCACTTTTTTTGTATTTTCTTATTTCTCTTATAATTTTTAATCACAACAATCATCTTAATCAAAAAAAATCAACGTTAAGACCAATACCCAACGTTAAGACTAATAAGTAGACACCTGCAAGCAATCAAAAATGGGATGCGTTTGTACAATAGAAGACACCCCAAAGGTTTGTTGAATCCAATCTGGTGTTAGCACTTCTACAGGTGTTCCCACCCTTAATAATTCGCCTTGTTTTAGCAAAGCAATTTGTGTGGCATACCTTGCCGCTAAATTCATATCGTGTAAGACGGCTAATACTGTCAAGCCGTGTTGTTGTACTCTATCTTGTAATAACTCCAACAAAATATGCTGATAAGCAATATCCAAGTTAGACGTTGGCTCGTCTAGTAATAATAATTTAGGATTATCAAACGTACTTTCCCACACCTGCGCCAAGACACGAGCAATGTGCACCCGTTGCTGTTCGCCTCCTGATAGGCAAGTAATATCTTCGTCGGCATACTTCGCCACGCCCATCAAATCCAATAATTCATAGGCAATGGTCACATCTTTTATCTTCGGCTTTCCTCCTTGTGTATAAGGATAACGCCCCAATAAAACAACATCAATGACGTTCATTGGGAAAACCAAAAATGTATTTTGAGAGAGTACGGCTCTTTGTTGTGATAATTTGACTTGACTCCAATAAGCTAAGTTTTCTCCTTGAAATAAGATTTCACCTTTGCGATAAGGAAGGCTTCTTGCGATGGTTTTTAATAAAGTAGATTTACCTGCCCCATTTCCGCCCAAAAGCACCATAAAATCACCTTGATTGACCTCAAAATTGATTTGATTCAACAAGTGTTTGCCATTGAGGCATACCGTTATATTATTAACATTCAACATATTATTTCTTTATTTCAGCATCAATAAATTGATTTTTGTTTGACCAATAACCAAAGGAAAAAAGGCGCTCCAAGCAAGGCAGTTAAAATACCAATCGGCAGTTCTGCGGGCGCAACAATTGTTCGAGCAACCATATCCGCCAAGCCCAATAAAATGGCGCCTAATAATCCTGCATACAGCACATTTTTAGCAAAAGAAGCTTCCTTAAAATAAATACGAACCAAGTGTGGCACCATCAAACCCACAAAACCAATCAGTCCCGTAAAGGCGACACAAACACCGACCATTAACACCACCAAAACAACAACTCGTCGTTTTACTTGCTCCACTTCTACCCCCAAATAACTGGCTTCTTGATCGCCCAATTGCATAATTTCCAACTGTTTGGCAGCCTTAGTGATGCCTATTATAGCTATTGTGATAACAATTGTTAATAAAGCTACAATTCCCCAATTTGCTCCACTTAAAGAACCAAAACTCCAGAAAGTAATGTCTCTCAGCTGCGCTTCTGTTGCATAAAAAATCAAAACGCCTGTCAATCCACCTCCCAAAGCTGTGATCGCAACTCCTGCCAGTAACATAATACTAACAGCCGTTCGTCCTCCTTTACTTGATAAACGATAAACTAAAATGGTTGCCAATAAGCCGCCTGTAAATGCTGCTGCTGACATGCCTATATAATGCCCCCAAATTCCTAAATCAAAGGGCAAATAGTTCTTCAAGACAATAAAACCAGCCGCAAAAAACATAGCACCACTAGAGACACCTATCAAACCTGGTTCAGCCAAGGGGTTTCTAAAAACAATTTGTATAGACGCTCCCGATATCGCTAAGGCTGAACCAACTAACAAACCTAAAACAATACGGGGCAATCGTATTTGAAAAATCAAAAACAAACTACTTTCGTCTACCTCCTTAGCGATTAACCAACTTCCTAAAATAGTGATTATTTCTTGTAATGAAATAGCATAAGCTCCTACACAAAGCGAGAGACAAACAGTCGCTAAAAGTAGCAAACTTAATTGGACAACAATGGAAAGAGATGCTTTGGTAGGAGCCATAAATACGCTATTCAACTTCATTTAACAAGCTTAGTTTTTTTGTATGTAATTGGGTCGCCAATTCTAAAATAGCAGCACTTGACCTTGGTCCAAAGCCCGATAAGTACAAGCCTTCCATGCTAATAATTTGGCGATTTTCACCTGCTGGTGTTTGTAAGATTCCTGGAATGCCTAGCAGTTGTTCTTCTCCTGATTTGTCCTTTGCTTCATCGCTTAGACTTGCCAATCCAGAGTCAAACATTAAGATAACTTCTGGTTGATATTGCAATAATGCTTCTGGTGTCAAAGGTTTAAAGGATTCAAATTCTTGAACAATTGGATTTCCTCCTGCCAAACGAATGACCGACTCTGCAAAGGTATTTTTACCTGCCACCATCATTGCTTGCGCTCCACGAGCATAAATAAAAAGCACTTTAGGTCTTTCTGTTGTAGCACTTAACAGCGTTTCTAATTTTTGTTTGTTCTCAACAATTTTAGCTTCCAATTCAGCTGTTTCAAGCTCCTTATCCAACACCGTTTCCAACTGCTCTGCCACTTCCAAAGCACCTTCTAGCGTTTGAGGGATTCTTATGCTTTGAATCTTAATTCCAGAAGCTTCCAAACCACTCAATGCTTTGTTTCCTGCCATTTTCTCATCCATTAAAATAAGATTAGGCTTCAAAGCCAAAATGGCTTCTGTATTTAATTGGCTGCTATGTCCTAGATTCGTAATAGATCTTGCCGCCTTAGGATAAGTACTCGTCACATCTACGCCCACAATATTAGCTTCCAACTCAAATTCGTACAACAATTCAGTAATCGTTCCACTTAGGGAAACAATGCGCCATGCTTTCTTTGCTGTATTTTCTGTTTTGACAACAGCTTCTGTCTCCTTATCTTTGGGCGTTTCGGTATTACAAGCGCTATTTATAAACAGTAATCCAACTGCCAATAGCCCATATTTTATGGTTAATTTCATTATGATATAATTTTAATAATTCGTTCTTTGACAAATCGTGTGGTAATACTTAAAAGTAGGCTTCGAGTTTAACTATTTCAGATATTAGATCGTACTTACCTTTTGGTGCAAAGCACCAAGCCTGCTCGTTCACTACGTTCATGCTCTTAGATATTAGATTTTAGACTAAATAATTAACTAACAAGTATTTAGTCTAAAAGCAAAGCGATCTAATATCTAATATCTAAAAATTAGTTAAGAGCTACCTGTAATTTAAAACTCCACACGATTTGCAAAAGAACCTAATAATTTAAGCGTTCCTGCCTTTGTTTTACTAACGTATGATAATAAATTGGCTTTTTAATACTTGGTCTGATTGTAGGCTCAACATGTAATTCCCTGCCTGAAAGCTAGATACATTTAATTCCAAGGCATTCAAGCCAGCTACTGTATTAATAGTCTTTTCGAATAACAAGCGTCCTAGTGCATCTCTTAATTGCACTTGCATTTCTTCTTGGGCTTGTGCTAAAGAGAAGGTAATATTGACTTGATCAGAAGCAGGATTGGGGAACACTTGAAACTGCTCTAAAGGACTATCTTTCTGAATATTATCAATAGAAGTCCATTGACCAACATAGGTTTTCAAAAAAGTTCCTTGACCTGTTGACGAGCCTTGAAAGTCTATAAACTGAATTTTATACAAGGTGCTGTCTGCTGTTTTAATAAAGTAAACTCGATCTGCATCCACTTCCCAGCCATTTGAAAAATCGTACAACTTCCAATCGTGTCCAATTGTCGTCAAACTATCTGCTGTTGTCGCATAATTTGCAGCCGCTACAGTAGCTGGATCAATGCCATCTGCCAATACAGCTTCTACCTTTTCATTCGTCAAAATTCCTGTTACCGTGTAAGGCGTTGCTACTCCCATACTATACAAAGTAGTTTCATAACGAGTAAAGACCCAATCCCATCCTGTGTTAGGTTCTACAGTAACCGTATTGTTACTTGCAAAAGAAAAATAAGCTAAGGTTTGGTTGGTGTAAGCACTTTTATCAATTGTTTTTTGTTGAAGGTTAGTCCCATCAAAATTAGCATATCGAAAAGAATAAATTCCCCCTGCTAATTCGTCAATAAATAACTTTTTATAGCTTCCATTTCCTAATTCAATCGCATATAAAGCGGTTCCTTCTACTTTATGATTGATCAAACTATAGGTTCCCCAGCCATAATCTGCCCAATTGGAGGCTACTTTAATGCTGTTAAAAGCGCCTTCGGTCCAAGATGTTTCTGTATTTTTTAGTTCGTCGCCCAAATCTGCAACAACAATGTTATCACCAAATACCTTATTAGGAATGTGATAAACCTTTGGAGCTGTTCCAGAAAAAGAGGCAGCTTCGTTAATCAATATCCCTGCATCTGTTCCACCAAGGACACTAAAAGCAATGTCCCAAGTGCTGTGTGCTACATCTGTCGTTCCGTCTGTTGCTAGCTTATAATATTGGCTATTGGCATAAGAAGCACCTGCTGAAAAATTATGAGGCGTTTGACCATACAATACCGTACTAATTGATAAAAATAAAGCAAATTGAAGTAATGTTTTCATTTTATAATTAATTATTAAGATTAAGTCTAAATAAATATAGTGCGACACAAATGTATATTCAAAAATCCAAAAAACCAATTTTTATTTAGACTTATTAAAAACAATAAAAGTCAAACCTATTTACTCTATTGATAATAAGTAGCTTATCTAAAAGGGGGGCTAAATACCTTAAATGTCCTGATGTCTTATCTTTTTCTTATCCTCAATATTTTGATTATCCGCTTTTTATGTCTAAATTGAAGAAGGTATCTATTTTATACTAGTTTGTATCATCAGTACAAACTGTGAATATGACATCGTTCATAAGGATCTGAAAGAATACTCCTTTTGTTCCTCCCAGAGTAATTCTTAGGATTTGTAATGGCTTGTATTTGAGATATAGACTAGTATTTTATGGTGAGAATATGCGTTTAAATACTACGCAAAAACAGTGTTTTGAACGATAATTGCTTTAGGGCAAACAAAAAA
>CALDEP010000320.1 GCA_937942475.1 uncultured Aureispira sp. | reverse complement strand
TTTTATGTTTGCCTTGATAAGGTGCGACTTGTTCCATAATATACTGTTAGTTTTTTTTATGATTGTCTTGTAAATCGTCTGCAAAGGTACGTTTTTTAGCCTGTTTTTTTGCATATCAGACTTATAAAACTTTGTTGCAATTGTCGTGCAAACAATTCTAGGATAAAAAAGGATCTGGTCGAAAGTTAACTTCTTATAATTGATAACAACAAGATAACAAGCCAAAATTGAACTCCAAAAGCCATTTTTTTGTTTGAAATAAAAAGAAGTCGATAAAAATGGAGCGAAAAAGTTCTATTTTTATTAATTTCACTATATTACTAATCTCTACTACTGGACTAATTTTTGGTAGGGGAGATACAAACTAAGCACAAAGGCACGTTAACTTAATAAAACAAACAAAACATTAAGCCATCCTTAATCGTTGGATTAAATACTGGACATTTTGAAAATAGAAATTTCTCACGATACATTAGCCAAGACTGTTTATGACAAGGCATCAACCGAAGACCGAATGCGTCTTATGGTGGGTAATTTGTTTAAAGCAAAGTATCAGTTGTTTAAAGAAAAACATGTTTATTTAACTTCTGACGAGCTGAAATCTATTGCCCCATTTGAGCGACAATTGGATTTAAGTACAGAAGAAAAGTCCTTTTTGACCAATAGTAGAATACGTGCTCAATCAAAATTTATTTGGGGAGCGGCTATTTTTATTCTCACAGGGGCGGTTATCATGATCACCTTATTTTGCTTTGCGATGTATTATAGAAACAATACGATTGCAAAGGAGCTTGCGAATACAGAGCTGATGATTAGTCGAGATAGTCTGGATAATGTTAATCATTCACTTGGAATTAAATTCGAAGAACTGCGAGTCAAAGATAGTATTCATGAATCCTTGACAGAACGAATTGGAAATGATCAGGAGATCATTAAAATGACCAATAAAGAGCTACAAGATGCTTTGAATGAACTGAATGTTCTAAATAAAAAACTAGCAGAAAGTAAACGAAAAGTAGAGAAAGAGCGAGATGGTTTAAGAACAGATAAAGAGGTATTGGCTAAGCGTTTAAGAACGCAAATTGATCAACAAGATGCTATCATTAAAGAAAAATTAAGCACGGTAGACGAATCTCAGAAATTGAGTCAACGAGCAAATGCCATTCTAAATAGTAGTGAAACACCAACGGATGCACAATACAAAGAAGCCTTTCAATTGGCTCGTTATGCGTGGGAAATGAGTAACTCGAATAGTCAAGCAATGGATGTGCTCAATCAAATTAACAACAACAAAATAAAATCGAAAAGTAGTGGGTTTTTAGGAAAAAACAGACCTAAAAACACCTATACGTTCAAACAAATTGAGAGTATTATCAATAAAGTAGATGAAAAATATAAGTACGGAAAATTGTCTTCTTCACAAGCAAAGAAGGTTTTGCGAAGTGGAAATTAAGGCTTGCTATTTCTAATAAAATTTAGCAAAAAGTCCTAAGAAGATATTTTATCTTCTTAGGACTTTTTTTGAGTATTAAAGGAATTTTGAATAGTTCTTTTTTTTAGTCATATTTACAATCTATACTAAATCTACTATCCAAGCCAATTTGGGCTTTTATTAAAAAAAAAATAGGCAATGACGCTTTTTGAGCTCAAAAAAATAAGTTGGTACGATGTTCTGATCGTATTGCTGTCTAGCACCTTTCTAATTTATTTTTATGGACCTATACTCATAGCGCCCAACGAGTTCTTGTTTACCAAATATGGAGATGGGTTTAGCCAATACTTTAATTTTACGACTTATGTAAAGTATAGCCAAAGCTATTTTGAACACACGGTTGCAAATTATCCTTATGGGGAACAAATTGTCTATTTTGATGGGCAACCTTTTTTTGCTGCGGTAACAAAATTGTTGATGAATGTCTTCCCTTTTTTAGGCGGATATACAGCAGGAATAATGAACGGTTTGGCGATGTTTGCGATTTGGTGGACGCCTTTGCTGTTGTACGGAATTCTTTCTCGCCTTGACGTAAAGCCTATCTTTGCGGTATGGGGAGCGATGGGAATTGTTTTCTTGGAACCTCAAATATTCCGATTGACAGGGCATTTTTCACTATCTTATTGTTGTGCCATACCACTGACGATTTATTTGTTGCTTCGAGTATATGAGCAAGAAAAGCTGCGTTTATGGATAGGTTTTTTGGTGTTTAGTAATTTGATGTGGCTGTACACGCATCCTTATTTAGGGTTGATGTGTTGTTTGTTAACAGCGATGAGTTTTTTCTTTTATTGGTGTTGGAATTTTAGAACTGTTTTTAGACGACTTAACTATTATATACTAGGATTTGTAAGTAGTATTTTGCCTGTTCTTATTTTTCAAACGGTTACTAAATTAACAGACAAACATACCTCAAAGACAGAAGATGTTTATGGTTTGTTTGAATATTGTGGCGCTCCAGAAGATGTGTTTTTACCAAATCATCCACCCTTTAAGAAAACAGCCTCTGAATTAGTCGGCTGGAATTTAGATCAAACCTGGGAAGGTTGGTCTTATGTTGGTTTGGTGACGATTATAACCTTGCTACTGGTTCTAATTATAGGAATTATAAAAAAAATAACTAAGCTAAAACAAGGTACAGAAAGTACGAGCCATCCAGCAGTGAAAATACTGTTTTGGGCTTCGATTCCAATTTTATTATTGTCTTGGGCGTACCCATTTATTCAATACCCAGCTTTGTTGGATTATGTGCAAGTGATTACACAGTTTCGATCTTTGGGTCGTTTTTCTTGGGTGTTTTACTATGTGTCTACACTAGTTAGTATTTATTATATCCATCGTGGAGCACTTTTTTTGAAAGCAAAAAAACAAGGATTTTTAGCCGCATTATTGTTATTTGTTTGTCCTTTATTATATATGGTAGAAGGCTATAGTGCTCATGCAGAAGTGGCTGAAAACTTAGATCATTATCCCAACTATTTTTTAGAAAAAAACTGTCCCAAGGTTTTAAAAGATGGTTTAGCGGAAATCAATGTAGCCGATTATCAAGCTATTTTGCCCTTGCCTTATTATTATCTGGGTTCAGGTAATTTTTATCGAACGGTCTTGGGCGGAACCACCCATTTTTCGATGTTGACTTCCATTTATACTGGAATTCCACTGGCGACGGCATTTGTGGCAAGAGGCGATGTTTGGGAAAGTCGAAATTTATTGCAACTCTTTACAGCACCTTATTATGATAAAAAAATAAAAGCTGATTTTCCATCTCAGAAACCATTTTTGATCACTCGCTCTAATTACATGGAGCCTTTGACGGTGCAGGAACAAGAGGTTTTTGATCGAGCAAGACTTATCTCGATAGACAAAGAGGGCTATGCTTTGTATGCTTTAGAGTTTAAAGATTTGTTTGTCCAAGAAAACAATCAAGTATTAGACAAATTTAAAGCAACTTCAAGTACTTTGTATCCTAAGGGAGATTGGTTGTTGGAAGACAGTACAGCAACACTTTTTTACGACGACTTTGAAGGCTTGGCGTCCAAACATACGTTTAGAGGACAAGGCGC
This sequence comes from uncultured Aureispira sp., assembly GCA_937942475.1. Lineage (GTDB taxonomy): Bacteria > Bacteroidota > Bacteroidia > Chitinophagales > Saprospiraceae > Aureispira. The sequence goes on along the minus strand of CALDEP010000320.1, from coordinate 15,100 downwards.
TTTTAGTGCGCCCAAAAAGGGCTCAGGTACCTTTGCGGAAATGCCTTTGGAAACCACTGCTACAGCAACAACTTATCAAATTAAAGCATGGGTGTTTAATGGTGAAATTGACGCTATGAATCATTTGTATATCATTGCTTTTGGGGTGAATAGTGAAGGCGTTTCGGAACGCTTTGGACATGCTAGACCAGATCGAGCACCTATCATTAAGGGCGATTGGTCTTTGATTGAGTTTAGGGTAAGCATTCCGCCCAATAAATTCAAATCCTTGAAGTTGGATTATTATTGTGGCATTGCATCTAAGCGAATGACTTATATAGATGATGTATTAATTTATAGTGGAGATGGGGCCGTTTACAAACCTATTCGTCAAGAGGAGCATCAAGTAGAAGAACTTATTTACAATGGACATCATGTCGTCCGAAAAGAGTAATTTTGGGCGGTGGTCTTTCTTTCCCTTAGAAAATTATCAAATGAAGTAGAGGTATTTGTATCTCCTCTCTAATAAAATGCTTAAATTAGAGATTGGGGTAAGTTTGTATTGAGCCCGATGGGGTTGTTTGATCTGAAATCTAGTATTTGAGAACCATCAATTTCAAAATTCACTTGTTTATTAGTGAATAATTAAAGGACAGTATGCATTGCTGCTACACGATTTTCCAGAAACCTTCTTTTTATTAAAAATGAGAATAGAGTTATCACACGATCTACTGGCTAAGAAAATTTATGACAAAGCCTCTGCAGAAGATAAAATGCTGATAAAAGTCAGAAATTTTATCAAGGATCGTTTTACCTATTTTAAAGAAAATAAAGTACTGCTTTCTAGAGAAGATTTGAATTATATAGGACCTTACCTTAGTCAATTGACTTTAGAGCAACATGAATTGATTTTTATAGATCGAAGCAAACAGAGCTTACGTATAAAACTGGCTTTACTTATAGGAGTTATACTGTCTGTTGTTTTGGTGGTGTTTTATTTTATGAATAAAACAGAAGAGGTTAAGTCTGAAAACCAAGAACTTTTAGCTAAGAAATTATTAGAATATGAAGAAGTAGAGGCAGAGGCAAAAGCTCTTTCTAGTGCTTTGATTCAAAGTAGGGAAGGCTTAGATGCTACCAAAGAAGAACTTCGTCTTGCCTTGCTAAAATTGCAACAAAAGAACGATACCTTACTACATAATTATGCTGTATATAAAGTAGATCAAGATTCTGATAAAGAAGATCTTATAGATGCCTTGAATATTGCGCAATCTGCAAAGTTAAGTGAATTGGCAGCGCCAATTGTTTACACCAATCGAAAATATGCCTTTCAGTTGGCGGCACAAGCTTGGGCGCTGAATCCAAGAAATGAGCAGGCAATGAAAGCGATTTACCAGACGGTTGATGCAACTTTAGAAACGCCTTTTTCTAAGCAGAAAACTAGAAATTTTATAAAAAGGCAGGAAAAGGAATGGGGGAAGTTGAGTACTCAACAAATAAGCGCTATTTTTAATCCAGAGAATACAGTTGTTGCGAACAATGGAAAACAAAAAATAGAGGCGCAAATTAAAGAAGCGAAAAGAGCAGCTGTGGACCCAGCGCCAGGTGCTATTCCACGACAAAGTAAACGAGATGAAAAAGAGCAAAGGGTAAAAGTAGAGATTAACAAATTACAAGAAAAACTACAATCTCAAATTCAGCAACAACAGCAAAAAAGACCTATAAAATTACCGAAATAAACGCATGAAGTTAGAGTTATCACATGACACATTAGCTAAAGCAATCTACGATAGAATATCTAGAGAGGATAAGATGTTGATAAAAAAACAAAATTTTATCAATAGGCGCTACAAGTATTATATCGCATCAAATGTGTTGTTGGACGCCAAAGATGTAAGCCGTGTTATGCCAGATCTTGATAAGCTAGATTTGGATAGTAAGGTCTTGGCTTTTGTAAAGAAGAGCGAACGACAGGTACAAAAGCGACAATTTACGATTGGTGCAGGTGTATTTCTTGTTTCCTTAGCCTTATTACTTTTTGGAATACAAGCTGGTGTTACTTTTTATGATTTACAAGTAAATCTAAGTAAGAAAAAGGTAACTCGTCTAGCCTTGAAAGAGACCCAAAAGGAACGAGCGATAGCAGAAGAAAAAGCACAACGCCTTTTGAATGGTACAGGGACGATGAGTCAGGAGGATTTGCAGAATATTAGTGTGGTGAAACAGATGATCATAAAGTATGATACTTTAGGACAAGAACAGACCAACCTTGCACAACAACGTGATTTGGCTCAATCAGCGACGCTAAGTAATTTGGCTGCGACGGCTTTAGAACAAGATGACAAAGCTTATGCCGTGAAACTAGCCTCCAAGGCTTGGGAATTAAACCCAGATAATAAGCAGTCCCTAGAAATACTGGAGAAAATTAACGAACAAAAAGCAATTGCCTTTTCTGATTTTTCTAGTAATAAACAAGCAGATCTAATTCAAGCATCACAGAAGAAAACGGGAAAATTAAAGGAAAAAGATTTAGAAGCCATTTTTTCCAAAGAAAACGAAGTCGTACAAAACCATGCCTTAGGCATAAAAAAGAGTGTTGCTTCAAGAGCAGGAAGTTCCATTCTACCTTCTCCAGAAGCTGCTGCGAAAACACCTAGTTTATACCGAGCAATGCAGCAGAATGAAGATGTAAAACCTATTTTAGAAGCCGTTAAAGAGTCTCTAGAGCCTGAAACAAAAAATGGAAAAATAAACTGCTTTTTGGCTCAAAGAGATGTGAACAAATGGCTGCCTGTTAAAGAAAATAAAGTTTGGTCTCTTTTTGTAAAGTATGCTTCAGATGGGAAACTTTATTTGCAAATTATTTGGAATAGAGAACGAGGAGGTGATCGTTTACCGAATTTGTCTCAACTTAGATTCAGTAGCGAAAGACAAGTGAAAGTGATTGGTTTGTCACTAGACAAGAACCAGAAAGAAAAAAATACTTATGTCGTTAATTTAAGTGAGTCGGACAAAGATTGGTTGAAGGAGACTAGGCTTACAGGTTTTTCTTTTACAGTGGATGAGTTGGATTATAAGAAATACGAGGCTTTTGAAAGAGAGTTTACTTTAGAACGTGAGGTGCAAAATAAAATAATCAAAATGGGTAAGTGTTTGTTATGAAAATAGAATTATCACACGATACATTAGCCAAGAGCATTTATGATAGATTTTCGGGAGAAGATCGAATGCGGGCACAAATTCGCCAATTATTGATGGAGCGTCTAGTTGATTATAAGGATCATGCTACTTTATTAAGTAAGGATGATTTGAATTATATGGACGCTTATCTTGACAGTATCGAATTGAGCCAAGAGGTGCTAGATTTTATTCAAAAAAGTAGACAAAGACTTGACCGTAGAAAAAGACATCTTAGAATTGCGGCTATAGTGGTGATTGTTTTATTGCTAATTTTTAATCTAACAACTCGTTATGCCAACCAACAAAATGAACAGTTGTTGGTAGATGAAGAAAAAGTGGTCCGAAGATTGGCAAAAGAGGATTCCTTGAAGAGAGCTGCTGAAACACGGGCAGATATTTTATACGAACAATTATTAAAAACAAATCCTGAATTTACGCAAGATTTAATTGCTAGTTTTGATACTTTAAGAAGCTCTAAAAAACTAATCGAGAAAGAACGAAATATTGCTCAATCCTCTACCCTTAGTTCACTAGGAGAGACGGCATTACAACAGAATAATAAAAACTATGCCTTTCGTTTGGCTGCCAAAGCCTGGGAATTGAACCCTGAGAATAAATTAGCCTGTGAGTTGTTGTACAAAATTAGTGATGATCCTAGTTATGGACCTGACCATCAGAATATAAAGAAGGGCAATTTAAGTGTAGAAGAACATCAAGCCTATATTACTAATTTGATTGCAAAAGAGCGCAACGAAAAAGGGCGTGGTGAGTTGAATGAAACAAAGATGCAACTTATCTTTAATCAACAAAATACCATTGTTCATAATAAGAAAACAGGGGTGAAGTTTAAAATAGAGGAATATTATGACAAGTTAGAAGATAAAACAAAGACCTTAAAAGAAAAGGTTAAAGATAAAGTATATAAGTAATTCGAATTAAGGGCTAAAATAGCAATTAATTGTACCTTAAAAACAGGGAGAGCTGATCTTACAAACTTACATTTTTTAATGTTGAATGCTAAATGCTGAATTTTTAATGTTTCTTATGCTATAGAGCATTCAGCATTAAAAATTCAACATTAAACATTCTTGTGAAGCCTCTATTCTCCTTTTTTATTTATCAGAGACCTGATTTTAGCTTTTAATTCGCATAAGTAGTAATAAAAAAACGCTTGACCTAGATAAATGAATTAAGTCAGTTCTAATGTGAATCTTTAGATGGAAAAAAAAAAATGTTATGCATTGTTTATAGGTGTGAATACTTATGATAATGAAAAAGTAGCGAACCTAAGTGGTTGTATTCAAGATGCTCAACGATTATTAAACTATATTGAGGCAAATTTGAATCAAGAAAAATACGAGCTAAATGCCAAAACGCTGTTTACAGGCTCCGAAATACTTCCTACCCGTCAGAATATTATTGAAACTATAAAAACGCATTTGGGGCAGGCAACAAAAGAGGATCTAATTTTGCTCTTTTATGCTGGACATGGTTCTAAAGAAAAAGCGCCTGCAAACTTTAAAGAAGCAGATGGGAATTTCCAAACCTTGGTACCTTGTGATGCTCGAAATATCAACGCAACTGGTGGCACAATTCGAAACATACTAGACAAAGAATTGCGGTTTTTATTGCATCAATTATGGGAGAAAGAACAACCAGAAATTGTTTTTATTCAAGATTCTTGTCATTCTACAGGAGCTTCCAGATCTTCGGAACAATTGACCGTAGTGTTAGAGGAATTAAGGGGCTTAGAACAAGAACTCCAAGAAGAAAATGCACAAGAAAGAACCTTTGAGAGCCCTCAACCTAGATTTACAGAACCAACCGAGGTAGAAAAACGAGGTGATTTGTGGACCAATAGTACGACCGATGAATTGTTGGCTACTTATACAGGTTTGCAAGATGCACCAGAATGGCTGGCTAAAGTACTGGCTGCTTCCACTGAATCGGATGTTTCTTTTGAGTTGCCAATGGCAGAACATATTCATTTAGCCGCTTGTGACAAGCACCAGTTTGCTTATGAAATTCCACTAAAAGGAGGTGTGTTTACGAGTAATTTATTGGATATATTAGAAGCGGCTCAAAATACGATTTCTTACCAAGATTTATTTAATAGAATCCGTATGAATATTGGTGGTGTTTATCAACAAACCCCCGATTTGTATGTACATAGCCCTAATTTTCAGAAACGCCATGAATTATTTTTAGGCGATTTGTTACTACATAAAGGCGCAGCAGCACAGCGTGATATAGATGTGTTTAATGGCTTTTATCCTGTTGTCCCAAAAGGTAGAACAGGTTGGCAAATCAAAGCTGGAGAAATGGAGTTGCTGCCTAGTTTAGAAGGGCAAATTAAAGCCATTCCGATAGAAGTTTTTCTGCAAGATCAAGCACTTACGAACATTTCTAATGCCGTCATCGATTATGTCGCTTCTGGCTACAGCCAAGTGACGTTTACTACGGCTTCTTTTGATCGAAGAAAACATAGAAATCAACTCTATGCAAAGATTCCGCCTAAATATATGCGTCGTTGGAGGGTTTCAATTTGCGTGGATACAGGACAAACAGAAGGCAATACAGTTGACTTATTTGAAGATTATGCTCCAAGGAAAAGTTTAAAAAACTTCCAAAGTGATGGCGGTCCTGCGGTAAGAATAGCGGATAAGGTTGCTGTGGCTGATTTTGTGGTGAAGGTAGCTGATAATTACTTGGCTTTGTATCAAAAGGAGGGGACTTTGGTTTTTTATGCAACCGCTTTGCAATATGAAGAAAATGGGCAACAGACGACCATTCCTGTTATTAAAAAAGGAACAGAAGAAACATTTTATAAATATAGAAATGGCAAAGAAAGCCCTTTGGATTGGGACGGTGCTTATCATATAACCAGTTCAGAAAAAGCTTCTATTGCTCCTGTTTTTGATTATTTGGCGATGCAATATCAGAAAAATCCGAAACAAAATATTCAAGTGTTTTTTGAAGAGACCGTAGGAGAAAATGCCTTTACGCAATTTCAAAAAACACAACAGAAGGTCTTAGATTATTATGCGCCATTTATCAATTGGACGAGTCCAGAAAAGGCAAAATATATCTTAAAAACCGAGTCAGATGGTTTTGTGGTTTATCCTTATCATAATGGCGAAATAGGAGCTGTTCCTGCTTTTCGAAAAACCTTGGGTTTAAGTATAAAGGATGGCTATAAAGTAATCATTGCCTTGCAAAAAATGTGTAAATGGCAAACCGTTTATAACCTAAATAATAAATTGCAAAAGGCGACTTTGGCGAAGCACGAATTTGAGTTTGAATTCAAATTATACCAAGTTGCCGCCACCAAATCTAGGGAATTAGATCCCAATCGTCTACACAGTTTAATAAAATTGCAATCTTGGAATGCGGCGCAATTTTCAGAAGAAGAAAAAGGAATAAGCCAGGCATTGAATGACTTACAAACCACAGCAGCACCCATTCGTTTTTTGTATAATGAATTGTATCCATCAACTGTTTTATTGGATTTTGACTTAGCGATTCACCACTTGAAAGGAAATGAAAATGTCTATGTATCTACCTTATTGTTAGATAGTAATTACGCCATTTTACCTTTGCAAAAAACGATGGGGAATAATTTGTTGCCCGCTCAAAACTTGAGTACAACAGGTGGAGGAAGCTTAGTCTTAAATGGCTTGGAATTACATCAGCCCCAACAAATGAAAAACTTCCCTGAAGCGGTCGAAAAAGTAAGGTTTTATCTAAAAATATTTATTGCTTATCAACGCTTTGATATTTCTGGTTTGTTGCAAACAGGCTTGCCTGCCCCTGCACCCAAATTAACTAGACACGCTTCTGCTGGAGATGGGACTAGAGCAATGTTGAAAAAACCACCCAAAACAGAAGAAACAGGAAGTTGGTTGTCTTTTACAATTCCTATTGTAGTAGAAAGAGAGGTGAAAAATTAGCTTGGTAGGGGAAGAGAGGCATCAGGTGCTTTCAAAATGTTTGATCTTTCACTTGAAACTAACGATAACAAAAAACAAGAAAATAAATGAAAAAAGAATTGGTTTCGCTCTTGATCCTTTCGCTCTTGATAAGTGCTTGTGCTGGGAAATTAACACCAGAAGGAAGCAAGCCGACAGAGCGTTATACGATTGGTTTTGGTTCTTGTGGCAAACAGACAAAGGAGCAGCCGATCTTGAATGTTGTGGTGGAAAATTCCCCAGATGTGTTTATTTATTTGGGTGATAATATCTATGGCGATACAAGAGACATGGAAGAATTGCAACAGAAATACGATCAATTGGCAGCTAAGCCAGAGTTTCAAAATCTCAAAAACACAACGCCTCTTTTGGCAACTTGGGACGATCATGATTTTGGAGAAAATGATGCAGGACGTCATTATCCATTTAAAGAAGCTTCAAAAGAAATTTTTCTGAATTTTTGGAACGAACCCAAAGACTCAGAACGTTGGAAACACGAAGGTGTTTATCATACGATTCGATTAAAAGAGGCTCCAATTGATATACAAGTTATCTTGTTGGATACTCGAACGTTTAGAGATAATTTGACGGAACGAGTTAAAGAAAAAAACACAGCTTATAAGAACGATTATCAACCTACTTTATCGCCTGATTCTACTTTTTTGGGTGCCGAGCAATGGGCTTGGTTGAAAACCAAATTAGAAGAAAAGGCAGATTTGAGAATTATTGCTTCAAGCAATCAATTTTCACATGCCTACAATGGCTGGGAATCTTGGAATAATGTACCACACGAGCGCAAAAAAATGCTGCAACTTATTCAGGAAACTAAAGCAAATGGCGTGGTGTTTTTATCAGGAGATGTACACTGGGGAGAGTTGTCGAAGTATGAGAATGAGTACACGTATCCTATTTATGATATAACCTCTAGTGGATTGACGCAGAGTTGGCATGACATAGAACCCAATAAAAATCGAATTGGATTTCCTATTCGTAAGAATAATTTTGGTTTGATTGAAATTGAACATCAAAAGCAGACAAAATTGACCTTCAAATTAAAGAACAAGAGGGATTTGACAGCCGTAGAACATAGTATTTATTTATCTGAGTTGAATTTTAATGCTGAAAAGGACTAATTATTCTAATAATAAATATTAGGGCAATGTCTTTTGTAGGAGTGTTAGAAAATAAAATCATAAAATTAAGATTTTTAAATCTTAATTTTGATTTTTGTTGTTGTATTAGGTGGAGCCTCGTCACCCAATTTGTTGCATCTTTTTTATAGTAATAATCTATTGAACGTGTGCAGAGATTTTAAATTTAAAACTGAATTACTATCTATGGAAAAATCTGAAATCAAGGAACGATATTTTCGATTACAACCACTTTATGAGCGACTTGGGGCAAATACAATACAGGCTATAGAAGGTTTTTTAAGTTCGGAGGAAATTACTTATCTTAATGTTTCTTATCGAATTAAAGAGTTTAAGTCTTTTTTTGAAAAAATAGGAAGAAAACAATATACAGAGCCATTTGATGAGACCGAAGATTTTTGTGGCATACGAATTATCTGTTATTACAACCAAGATATTCAGAAGATAAAACAAATTATCAAAGATGAGTTTGAAATTATCCGAAATGAGGATAAATCCAGTATTCTAAAAGTGAGTGAATTTGGCTATCGCTCGACACATTACATTGTCAAAATAAAGAAAGAATGGTTGGGAGCGCCCAATTATAGAGGTTTAGAAAACTTGAAAATTGAAATTCAAGTTCGTACAATTTTAATGCATACTTGGGCGGAGATTGAGCATAAATTAAATTACAAAAAGGAGATTGAAATCCCCGATGAATTTATTCGGAAATTGTATTGGTTGTCCGCAAAATTTGAAGAAGCAGATTATCACTTTGAAAACCTGAAACTAGATATTGATAATTACCGCAAAAAGCTGCAAATAGAAATTGAAGTCGAAGAGGAGGGCGCTTTTCAGTTGCATCAAAAAGTAAATATTGATAGTTTGAATGTTTTTTTGGATCATAACTTCAAAAATCGAGAAGAAGAACCCAGTTATAACGATCATCTATTGTTGTATCATATGCACAAACTAGAAATCTCTTTTAAAGAGATGAGTAATGCCATTGAAGATTTAAAAGATTGGATCGAATTTATTGCTTCTGATTTTAAAGAAATATACCTTAAAGATATTGGTGTCAAAGCGAGAAACATCCAAGGCGCTGAATTGATGTTGTGTTTGTTGGATGTTTATAGTCCTAATTTTATGGAGCAACGATTCAAAAAAGAAGAGTTGGTTCCTTCAAGGGTTGAAATCGTTAGAAAATGGCAACAGAAGTTGGATAAAAAAAAGAATTCTCTTTTTTAAAGCAGGTTTAATAATGTTATGTTTAGAAAGTAAGTTGTTTAGAATTTAGTAATCATCAAATATGAAATACGTCCATACCAATATTGTTAGTAAAGATTGGAAAGCCTTAGCGGGATTCTATATTCAAGTTTTTAAGTGCAAATTATTGTTGCCTCAACGAGATTTATCAGGAGACTGGTTGTCGAAGGGGACGGGAGTTAAGGAGGCACAGCTCAAAGGAGCGCATTTAAGATTGCCTGGATATGGAAGCAAAGGACCTACTTTGGAAATCTTTGAGTATCATAGCATGGAAGATAAAGCTGACCCTTTGCCAAATAGAAAGGGCTTAGGTCATCTGGCTTTTGAAGTAGAGGATGTGAGCAAGGTATTGGAAGATGTTTTGGCTTTGGGAGGAAAGGCGTATGGGAGTGTAGCAACGAAGTCTATTGCAGATTTGGGAACGCTGACTTTTATCTATGTTCAAGATCCAGAGGGCAATCTAATAGAACTCCAAAATTGGGGAAGGGTAATTCCTAAGCTGCCTAAAAAAGAGAATTTAGAGGATACCGAGGAAGTTGTGAAATTACCAAAAGAAGAAGATCCTGTCTTGAAAGTAGATACTGATGCAGAAGATGTGGTATTGGATATTTTACCTAATTTAGATACAGAAGATGCCAGCGATTTGGAAACACCGACTTCTAAAAGGGCTTTGTTGGATCAATTACAAAGTGATTTGGATGCTTCTAAATATGATTTGGACGCTACTAAAGAAGAAGTGAAATTATCTAAGGAAGATGCAAAATATCAAGTGCAGAAAACAAAGGCAGGTTTAAAATACGACCCTGATACTCCCTTAACTGTTCCTAAAACCAAGCAAGAGTTGTTGGAAGCGTTGAAGGAAGAAATGAAACTTACAGAAACGAAAGAAGTGGTTTTGCCAAAGCTTAAAGAAAAACCTGAAATACCTACTGTGGTTGCTAATAAAAAGGTAAAGAAGGTAGAATTGCCTCCAATTCCAGCAGATTTGAGGGTGGAGTTTAAAAAAGATGGAAGGGTTGCTACTTTAGATTTAGAAAGTCTGAAATTGACGATGTCTTCTGATAAGTTGGCTCAAAACCTTTGGTCTTTTTCTACTTTAATGCATCCTGATAATACGGAAAAAACATTTTTAGAATACTTGGGTGAAGCATATCGAGCAGACCTTGTTCCTCTAAGGAAACATTATAAAGCAGAAGCGACAGACGAAGAAAATGAAAAAGCTTGGGCTTTGGTACCAAGGCTTAAAGGTAGTTTAGAACATTTTATAGCGAAGTGTGCCGAGGGGAATACTTTGGATGAATTGAAGTTGGAAACGATTCATTTAAGTCCTAAGGAATGGGTAGCAACGTATGAAAATTTATTGATTCTAACTTTGGCAGTAGAAGCAGTAGGAGGAACGAATATTCGTTTGGGCTATTTGTAAGTAGATGAAAGTAGATAGATAAATATTAAAATTAGGAATGAAAATGAACCAAACAGCGTTTCAAAAATACGAGAAGCAAGAGACTATATATTTTGATTTATTGGTGGAACAACATGCAGGTTTGTCTTTTGAGAAACAACTTCGTTTTGGCGAATTGATTGGAGACCATGCGTGGAAATTGGATATGACAGCAGGGACGATTGTCTTTGGCGAATTGGTCTTCCCGATTCAAATTATTGGCTCTTTCTCTTTTCAGGACCATTCTTGGATGTGTGGCTGGGCAAATACACAGAGTGGTATCCCTGAAAATTTACTCCAACAATCGTACAAATTAAAGGAGCTAGGAGAGGAGGAAGAGATCGAAGTTTTGAACAGTGGACATTTTCAAGTAGAGGAAGATTTTGTGCATCAGATTGGATTATTTGCTTGTGGATTCTTTGAAACGAAGAGTTATTATTGTGCTAATTATGGTCAAGGGATTTTGGTGGTAACAATTGATAGTCCTGCCATTCCTGCAATAGACAAGAGTCGTTTGGAAGGAATTCTAACCACCTTCCCACAGCTTATTTCTAGTATGGAATTAGATCCTAGAAATACATTTTTTAATTATTTGATTGATCGAGAGTGCCTATTAAAAGTAAGCAATGAGCAGATTGAAGGATTAAAAGGGGAGGCGATTATAAAAGCAGGCTTTGATGAGTTGAATCGCTTGACGGTTTTGGAAAGTAGCTTGTCTTGATGTTAATACTTTGGGTTCTAGACGAAGTAGGATTAAATAACATTCAATAAGATGAAAATATGGCTTATAACGAGCAATTAGCAGAACGCATAGAACAATTATTAGAAGAAAAAAAAATCTCCTATTTTAGCAAAAAAATGTTTGGTGGTCTTTGTTTTATGGTCGAGGATAAAATGTGTTTGGGGATTGTAAAAGAGGAGCTAATGGCTAGAATTGGACCCGATGGATACCAAGAAGCCTTGCAAAAAGCGTATTGCAAAGAAATGAATTTTACAGGACGAGCCATGAAAGGCTATGTTTACATAGAACCTGATGGATTGGACATGGACGAAGATTTAGAGTATTGGCTGCAACGTTGCCTAGATTTTAATCCTTTGGCGAAAGCCTCTAAAAAGAAAAAACCTAAGAAGAAATAAATTTATCATTTAACCCATCTTGTAGCATCTATTTTTTCGTTGTTAAAACAAATTATTATGCCTAGTTTTTCCTATTATATTGTGACTACTGTTTTGCGAATCAAGGGACTCAAGAAAATATTTTCGCAAGACCCGATTCCATACGAAAAATTAAGAAAAGAAGACATTCACAAGCCTTCTAAACGTATGCTAAAAGGCAATGAGAGTACTCAATTTAAGGTGCTAAATACTTTAGTGACCACTCTTTTGCCGCAGAAAAAGAAAAAAGAGGAATTTTTATTATTGTATTGCCCAGGAGGTGCTTTTGTGAGTGGACCTAATTTATTGAGTTGGGATAGTTTGGCAAAGTTGACCAATAATACAGGCATTACGGCTTGGCTGTTGGATTACCCAAAAGCGCCAGAGTCAAAAATTTTGGAAACGACTCAAAATATAGATGCCGTTTATGCAAAGGCTTTAGAAACGTATTCAGCCTCTAATATTATTTTGATGGGAGATTCAGCAGGCGGGAATCTTATTTTGACCTTGACCCAGCGCTTGATTGAAAAAGCCTTGCCTTTGCCCAAACGATTGATTGCTATTTGTCCTGCCTTTGATGGAAGTTTGACCAATCCCGAAATAGATGCAGTAGATCCTTATGATTGTATGCTAAGTAAGAAAGGTGTCAAATCTGCTAAGAAAATGTGCCAAGGAGATTTGGAAGCAACAGATCCTATGATGTCTCCTCTTTTTGGCAGTTTTAAAGGCTTTCCACCCGTAGATTTGTTTATGGCAGAATATGATATTTTGTATCCAGACCAAAAGTTGGGACGAGAAAAAATGAAAGCAGAAGGAGTTGATTTGACTGTTATTATAGGAGAAAAAATGCCGCATATTTGGCCTTTGTTGCCCTTTATGAAAGAAGCAACACAATCGCTGAATGAAATAGAACAGATTATAGCAAGGCAAGTAAAGTAATTTGCCTCGTTATCTCTGAAAAAATTTGTTCTTTGAGAACTCTCCTCACGGAGTAAATCGTTAGGTAATAAGTTAAACCACTTTTCTATTAGACAGTATAGGTCGTAAGTTTTAAGTAGAAAGTCGTCTATTTTATTTTGATAATAAACGACTTACGACTTTCTACTTGAAACTTATATCCCAGTTCATAACTGTTAAAAGATAGCCAATGTTTTAAACTCCACACGATTTGCTAAAGAACCCAAAAACTTAAAAAAGCATCTGATTTAAAATTGACGCCCAATTTTAGATCAGATGCTTTTGACATTCTAAGTGCTACTTTTGTAATATAGAGGAGGCTTTAAGTATTGATTTAAAGTAAAGTAAAGATTAAATGAGCACTTGAATAAATGGTTTCAGCAAGTAGAAGGTTTTTTCGTTTGTTTTTTAGAAAAAAAGTGTTTATATTTAATGGCTTGAATTTTATGTTAGTAGTAGTTTTTTTAAGTCTTATACTTAAAATATATCTATTTTTAAAAAGAATTCCTATAAATACAGATTACCCTACACACTATTATCTTTTCTAATTAAAAAAATTAAAACATGGCATTATCTAGAAAACTTGAGAAAGAATTCAAGAAACTTCAATTTGCGATTGAGAAGTTTATGCAGATTCATGGCAACCCCCACGATACTTCAAGACACAATGAAGTTGCTGACAAGTTAAAAGAATTTAATGTGGTTTTGTCTAAGGTTCGAGGTGATGACCCTACCTCAACAAGCCTAACAGAGCATGAAGAAGCGCCTACAACTAGTAATCCAGAAACGCCCCCGACGAGTCTGGCAGAAAATAGAGAAGCGCCTACAACTAGTAATTCAGAAACGCCCCCGACGAGTCTGGCAGAAAATAAAGAAGTACCTACAACTAATGATGTAGAAATGGCTTCGACAAATCCAACAGAGAATACAGCGCCTACAACTAGTGGACGACGCTCTATTTCTGCTTCTGTTGGACAAGGTGGGACAAACAAAGAAGAAGATGTTTTGACCATACAAGAGTTGTTAAATAAACAGAGTTATAATTTAGAAGCAGATGGAAAGATCGGGAACAAGACCATTCGTGCGATTAAAATGTTTCAAGGTCGTTTGGGCATGAGACCAGATGGTCTTGTTAGTCCAGATAAAAACACGATGAAAGGATTGTTAGGTGAAATTCCAGCAGGTCCTCCATCAACTGGAATAAGCGCTATTATCCAAGGTGGAGAGAGTGGTGCAGCAGGTTATAATGCTTATAATCGAGGGACACAAGGCAATACTATTTTAGGTCCAAATGGTCCAAGATCATTGATTACCATGACACTTGGGCAAATTATGGCAGATCAAAAACGCCCTAAATCAGATCCTCAAACTTTGTTTGCTGTTGGGAAATATCAAATGATTCCAGTTACGCTAGCAGAAGGAGTGGCAGCCCTAAATCTTGATGCTTCTACTAAATTTGATTCGACAACACAAGAATATCTTTTTAGTGATTATCTATTAGGTAAAAAACGTCCAGATATTCGTGCGTACATTCAGGGGACAGGAACTGCACAGGCGGCACAAATTGCAGGCGCCAAAGAATGGGCTTCGATTGCTGACCCTCGTACTGGAAAGAGTTATTATGATGGTTCGGGAGGAAATAGTGCCCACATCACAGCAGAAGATTTTTTAGCGACTTTAGATGAGGCAAAGGTAGAATATAGCAAAAATATTGCAGCTGGAATGGAACCAGATGCGGCTTACCGCAAAGCGGTAGCAGGAGTTGGAGGAGAAGAAGATACGAATTCGGATACAGGAACGAATACGGATCCTTCGGATACAAGTTCAGGAACCCCAGATACAAGCAACCCAACAGATAGCAGCGATCCATCAAGTGATTCTACTAGCCAAGCTACGATCAATAAACCAGTCGGACAAGGTGGTGCAAACGAAGCAGGAGATGTAAGTTTGGTTCAAGAGTTATTAAATAAAAAAGGAGAAAGCTTAAAAGTAGATGGCAAAATAGGAAACAATACCATTAATGC
>CALDEP010000319.1 GCA_937942475.1 uncultured Aureispira sp. | reverse complement strand
CGGCGGAAATGGTCATTATATTTTGATTGTTTTCCTTGTTTTTTTTCTTAACTCTTTCTGTTAGTTGATTAAGCTTCTGCTTCTCCCATTCCCCCTCAAACTCCCCAAACCTCAAAGCAGGAACCAACTTTTCTTTCTTTTTATCATCCATTATGACCATAATAATCCCACAGTTTAGAAAGGCGCATCAATGCCCAATTGTTGACAAAAATCCGCAATGACGGCATCCGTTTCTTGCATCTCCAAATTCAAGCCTTGTAGCTCCTTCGCCACCAAGCCCAAATCCACAGCAGCTTCCTCCTCAAAGGTATCCACATAGCGAGGAATATTCAAATTATAGTCATTCTCCTTGACCTCCTCCAAGGAAGCAAGGTGGCTGTATTTGTCCTCTATGCTGCGGGTTCTATAAGTAGTAATGATCTTGTCAATATCCACAGGACGCAAGAAATTTTGCGTTTTGGCTTTCTCAAAATGCTGACTAGCATCAATAAACAAGATATGATCAGCATGCTCCCGTTGCTTCTTAAAAACCAAGATACAAGTAGGAATAGAAGTCCCATAAAAAATATTGCTAGGCAAGCCAATCACCGCATCCAAATAATTGCAAGAAGCAATCAAATGTGTGCGAATCAAACCCTCTGCTGCCCCACGAAACAAAACCCCATGTGGCAAGACAATCGCCATCGTGCCACCATCATCTAGATGATGAATCATGTGTTGTACAAAGGCAAAATCAGCCTTAGATTTAGGCGCCAATTTCCCATAAGCCGAAAAACGATCGTCGTTACTGTGCAAGGGATTTGCCGACCAGTTTGCCGAAAAAGGAGGATTGGCAACAATTGCCTCTGCTTTTAGATTGGGGTGTTGTGGTTTCTCCAGCGTATCCTCTTGCTTGATGTCAAACTTGCTGTAATGCACGTTGTGCATAATCATATTCATACGAGCCAAATTGTAGGTCGTGCGATTCATTTCCTGCCCATAAAAAGTCGAAACTTGCTTGACTTCCTTGGCTACTCGTAACAACAAAGAACCAGAGCCACAAGTGGGATCGTAAACCGATTTTAGTTTGGTTTTTCCTGTGGTAACAATCTTAGCCAAAACCATAGACACCTGTTGTGGCGTATAAAATTCCCCCGCTTTTTTCCCTGCACCACTGGCAAACTGCCCAATCAAATATTCGTAGGCATCGCCCAAGACATCCGCCTCTGTATCCTCTAATTTAAAATCAATTTTATCCAAATGAGACAAAACTTTGGCGACCAAGGTGTTTTTATCTTTTTCGGTACGCCCTAATTTAGCAGAAGTCAAGTCCAATTCTTCAAACAATTGCTCAAAGTCATCCTCACTTCCTGCGCCCATGGTACTTTGCTCAATATTACGCAAAATAGCCGTCAGGTCTTCCAAAATGAAATTGCTTTGGGCTTCTGTGGCTAGGCTTTCTGCTCCATCTTCTCCTTGCACTTCTGCTTGCGAAGCACCTCGCAGCGCCACTTGATGAAACAAGTCACTAGGCTTCAAGAAATAGCCCAAGGTTTCGACGGCTTCTGTTCGAATGGCATTCAAATATTCCTGCCCCTCGGCAGCCGCTTCGTCGATTTGGGTATATTCTTTGATGTCCTCTTCTGCCAACAAGCGGTTGGCATACAAGTGCATGTTTTCCGACAAATATTTGTAAAAAATAAAGCCTAAAATGTAGTCTCTAAATTCATCGGCATTCATTTTCCCTCTTAGGGTATTGGCTATATTCCAAAGCTGTTGTTCCAGCTGTTTTTTATGATCTTCTGACATCTACGATTTTTAACTAGTTGGTGATGGATGTTTTCTTCTTTGTTGAAGAAGGTGTAGGGGAGTCGTTCCCGCTTTTCTAATTTGAGAAATATAACATTAGTTTTTAAGAGATGTAAGGATCTGCTTGGGAAATTTTAATTTAGAGGGTAAATCGCAAGGCTCAAATAATCCAAAGACCAAATATCAGTATCAAAAGGCTATAGAAGTTTTCCAAACAAAAAAAATCCCAAGGCTAAAAGGAGCTTTGGGATTTTAATTTTGGTGCCTACAACAGGAATCGAACCTGTAGCCTTTGGTTTCGGAAACCAACACTCTATCCAGTTGAGCTATGCAGGCAATTATTTTCTAGACGAAAATGTAGTAACAAAGATACAAAAATAGTCAAATTACAGTTCCTTTAAGACCAAATTAATTCCTATTTTGTTTTATTGGAAGGAAAAAAAGTAAAATTAGCCCCAAAACAGCGTATCGTTTTTGCTTTTATAAAACAAACCTAGTATAGAACCCAAGAGCACCAATAAAACAATGCTAGGTGCAGCGCCAAAAATAATTAAGCCAATGGCTAGACCTGAGACACCACCTAGAGTAGAGGCAATAAAACGCCCTGTATTATTCCCTCGACTAATAATGTAAATCATTGGAATGGCAATGGTGATTCGCATGGCAGCTCCAACAATGGTGATGTCAACAATACTTTGCCAAAAGAAAGCAATGCTTGTCGCTAAGACAACAACAAGAACGGTAATCCAACGCGTATTTTGAACCTTATTAGGAGCATCAGGAGCAAAACTTAGGCTGGCGTGAGAGGCAACGGCAAAAATATTGGTATCAGCCGAACTCATTAAGCCTGCAAAAAACAGCACCAACAGAACAGGGTAGAAGCTCGGAGAAAGTAAGTTCTCCATAGCGTAAATAAAGGCATTATCAACATCTAAGGCATTGTTTTGTTTCAAGGCAGAGAGTC
Organism: uncultured Aureispira sp.; assembly: GCA_937942475.1. Lineage (GTDB taxonomy): Bacteria > Bacteroidota > Bacteroidia > Chitinophagales > Saprospiraceae > Aureispira. The sequence continues at coordinate 27,584 of CALDEP010000319.1, read as the reverse complement.
CCACAAACATTAATAAAAGCACAACAATGACGATTGGAATCAAAGCCAAAGCCATGCCCCGCTTGGCGGTATTGGCATCCTTGGCAGCATAGCACAGTTGATAGCGATCTGCCAATCCAAAAACAGATAGCCCGCCATAAAGCATCAAACCAATGATGTCTTTTGTTTGGATGGCTTCCAAGGGCTGTGCAGCGATTAAGTCAGGAATGGAAAAATGATCGTTGGATAGCACCTTGTAAACAATGATGACCAATAAAATTAATATAATAATGCTCTGAAAAACATCGGTAATAATAACGGCTTTAAAGCCTGAAAATAAGATATAAAGCAAGACAATTGTTGCTGTGAAAATTAAAGCGGTTTCATAGGAAAGTAAATCGAAGTAGGCGATTACTTTTGCGCCTCCCACAAGAGAGAGCAGAATCCAAAAAAATTGAATGCAAATGGTCATGCTGTTGGTGAGTAGGCGGGTATTGTTGTTGTTGGTAATAAAACGAACTAAGTCGCCTTGTGTGTAAAATTGCTTGCCAATCGTAGAGAATTGCTTGATTTTGGGGGCTGCCCAAAAAGCAAAAACACTATAACCTACCACAGCACCTAAGATTAAGGGCAGGACTCCTGATGGACCAAATTTGTAGGTATAACTGGTGTAGGTAATAAAGGTGCTGACTCCAACAGCTCCTGCAAATTTGGAGGCTAAAATGTTCCACTGGTTGCGATCTCTTCCTGAGATGAGGTAATCTTCCTCTGAACTATTTTTAGAATAAAAATAGGATATCCCAATAATGAGCATAACATATATGCCGATAAAAATATAGATTGCCATAGACTTGTGTTTTGCAGAGATGTATCAATTGATAGCAAAATTGAGGGGCTATTAATTACGATCTTTTTTTACGCTAAAAGAATAATTATGTCGGCAAAATACCAAAATTCATGTATCAAATGTTCTTAATGCTTAATTTTTAATGTTGAATGTTTTATAACACAACAACCATTAAAAATTAGGCATTAAACATTCAAAATTAAAACAGTACCTAAATAAGCAACGATGAATTTTAATAGCGACCTAAAAAATATATTGCATAACATCCATTCCTAATGCACAAATGTATCTATTTTTATCTAATTAGACAAAAAAATGCGCAGCCCACCACGGACTGCGCACAACATTAAGAACCTTCCTAAAACACTATTCTTTTTATAAGACAGTTGAAGACTGTGCTATTAGACACCAATTTTGTAGCTCAATAATTAACGTCTAATAAAAATTTATTCTTCTCTTATTTTTAATCGGACAACAATATCTTTTGGTTTTCCTTGTCGGTTGACCGTCACAACAATATCATCTCCTGGATCTCTACTTCCAATTTGTTCTTGTAATTTTGGAACACTAGACGTTAGGATGCCATTGATTTTTGTAATGACATCGCCTATATTCAAGTCTGATTTAATGGCAGCACCACCTTCGATCAATTCACTTACATAAACGCCTTCGGTTACTGTTAAATTTAGTTCCTTTGCCATGTCACTATCAACACTTTGAATCATAATACCTAAGAAGGCACGTTTTACTTCTCCGTGGTCGATTAGGTCTTGCATTACTTTTTTGACCAAGTTGATCGGCACCGCAAAAGAGTAGCCTGCATAGGTTCCAGAAGGGGCATAAATGGCTGTATTGATCCCAATTAATTTTCCATCAGAATTGACTAAGGCGCCACCACTGTTGCCAGGATTAACGGCTGCATCTGTTTGAATGAAAGATTCAATACTATATTGACCATTTAGAATACTAATATCTCTACCTTTTGCGCTAATAATCCCAGCGGTCACAGTAGAGGTTAATTCAAATGGATTTCCAATCGCCAAGACCCATTCTCCAACCCTTGTTTGGTCTGAATTGGCTAGTTCTATTACAGGCAAATTTTTTCCAGTAATCTTTAAAACAGCAAGATCAGTTGATGGATCGGTTCCCATTACTTCTGCCTCAAATTTTCTATTATCACTTAATGTAATATCTACTTTTGTGGCACCTTTGATCACGTGATTATTAGTCACGATATAACCCTTGTCGCTAATAATAACCCCAGAACCTGTTGATTTGGATGGTCCAGGACTACCAAAAAACTTATAATATCTTTGTTCTCGCTCGTTTTGAGCTTTGTGTTGTGTGATGGCTGTAATATTAACGACCGCAGGCATCGCACGATCGGCTGCATCTGCAAAACTTTCAGGGCGACCCAATGTTCCTTGGTTGTGTACCAATTGAGAGGCTGCTGATGTTTGAGCCTCCTGATTTGAGGTTGAAACTTGAACCGTTTGAATCGTTGTTTTGGGGTTTAATACATGAGCACCACCTAATGCAATTGCGCCCCCCATGGCGCTGGCTATAACTAAAGAAGCTAAGTTGTTTTTCATCTATCTCTTATTTATTGTGTGTTGTATATTAATAGGTAGTTGTCATTGAACTACACCCCTATAAACGCCACTTTTTTAAGAAGAGTTGTTTTTTGATATGAGATTAACAAGATTTTAAGTTTGTGGCACAAAATGACTTATTTCTTAACTTTTTGTTCTTATTTTTTTTTGATAATAACCGCTTGAAATGTTAAGGTTTTTTGAACATTTTGCCTGTTTTATTAACCAAGTAAGATTGGAACCTGTTCTCATACTTCATCGTCATAGGTTTTAGGCTATTTCCATATAATGCTTATGCATGCCTTCTCCAAATCCATTTGGTGTAATTTCTTTGTTCACAAAACCCATTTTTTCATAGAAAGGAGCAGTGTGTTGAGAGGTGTCTATCATATAGGTTGCCTCTGGAAAGGTTGCTTTCATTTCTTGAATACGAAATTTCGTTAGTTGCGTTCCAATACCTGTTCCATGTAGCGTTTCATTGACCATTCCCCAAGATAAACCTGCTTTTTGGCGGTCATCATCATAAAAATAACCTCCACAAGCCACCACTTGATTTTCCTGTAAACAGACGAAATAACGCCCATTGGAAGTTTCTTCGTCTAACCATTTATCAAAATCATTTAATTCTTCTTGCAAAAAGTACTTGGGCATATTGCTTTTAAATACTAGCAGGCATTCTGCTTTGTATTTTGGGTTGTAAACTTCTATTGTTGTCATCTTAAAATAGTTAAGGTCTAAATAGTTAATTCGTGCTTGTAACAGTTTGCTGTGATCGTGTTATTTTTTATCATAATAACCTTCCAATAGTGGCTCTTACAGGCTTACCTAGTAGGCAGCAGAGCAAACGGTTATAATCAGGTTAATTCGTGATAAGTTCTAATAAAAAAACCTACCTAGACAAGAAAACTGTTTAGGTAGGTTTTTAGTTCCTGTAGATACAGAAAGAATATATTTAGATGGCAGCTAAGTTTTTAGCGACTTCTTCCCAATTAATTAAATTGAAAAAAGCATTAATATAATCGCCTCTTCTATTTTGATAATTTAGGTAATAAGCATGTTCCCAGACATCCAAACCTAAAATAGGAGTGCCTGTTTGCCCTACAATACCAGACATCAAAGGATTATCTTGGTTTGCCGTATCTGCAACCGCTAATTTTCCATTCGCATCTTTGACCAACCATGCCCAACCAGAACCAAAACGTGTTTTTGCAGCGTCTTTAAATTCAGTAGAAAAGTTCTCAAAAGACCCAAAAGTCTGTGTAATTGCAGCCGCTAATTCGCCAGTAGGTTCACCGCCTTTGTTGGGTCCAATGACCTTCCAAAATAAGCTGTGGTTATAATAACCACCACCATTATTACGAAGCCCTAAATCTGCCTCATTATCTTGAAGTCCTGCTAGTATTTCTTCCAATGGTTTACCTGCCCAGTCGGAGCCTTCCAAGGCTTTGTTGAATTTTTTGGTGTAACCAGCATGATGTTTGTCGTGGTGGATTTCCATTGTTCGAGCATCAATATGAGGCTCTAAAGCGTCAAAAGCATAGCCCAATTCAGGCAGTTCAAAAACCATTGTTTTCTTAGGCGCTTCTTCTGTTGTTTTAGGTTCTTGCTTTGGCGTGTTGTCTTCACATCCAACTAATGGTGTAATCATAGCGCCCATTGTTAGGATGGCACTAGTTTTTAAAAAGTCACGTTTTTTCATAATTAGATATAAATTAGTATGGTTAATATCTTGTTCACCACCTAAGTGGGAAGAGCTGATAATGTTTATGGTTCTTTGGGAAATGGTGTGCAATATTCAAAACATGGGATATTTTCCCAGCTATGAATCAGGATATACGTTTTAAGTAAAAAGCCGTAAGTTCTTTATTATCAAAATAAAACCTACTACTTTTTACTTAAGATTTACGATTCATATCGTTTAGAAAAGGTAAGGCTTAAATATTAGCACACGATTTGTCAAAGAACGATGTTTATTAAAGATAGTGAAGGATATAGAAATATAAAATTTAAACAAAGAAAGATAGCCTTGTGTTTTGATTTTATCCAATAAATTTGCTGATATAAGATAAGTATCTGACAATATTTTTAGCTGCAAGTAAAAAGTTGAAATCAGTTTTTGTACCTTTGAAGAATAAGTTAGGTTTGTATTTGTATTAAACTGAAAATTACCGAACTGTTACTTATCAATACTTCGTGTAGAAATCGTATTAAATTGATTATCATCAATACACACTTTTATTTATTGAAGTATTAATAATCTGGTAATTAGATCAATACAAGATGTGTTTAGCGACACTGCTTCTACGAGGTTTATAGTTTTTATCAAAAAGCTAAAAACTCCAGGAAGTATTAACTTATAAAACATTCATTATAATAACTGCTTGTGTTATTATTATCAAAGAACCAATAAAAATTACTCAGTAGAGCCAACCAATGTTAAAAGACAACAAAATTCAAAGCTTGATTAAGCAAGAATGGAATCGCCAAAGTGCAGGGATTGAATTAATTGCTTCTGAAAATATTGTTAGTAAGCAAGTTATGGAAACGATGGGAACTTGCCTAACGAATAAATATGCTGAAGGATATCCTGGAAAGCGTTATTATGGAGGTTGTGAAGTCGTAGATAAAATTGAACAATTAGCAATTGATAGAGCCTGTGAACTTTATGGGGCAGAATACGCAAATGTACAGCCACATTCAGGAGCACAAGCAAATGCGGCTATTTATCTGATGGCATTAAATCCTGGAGATAAAGTATTGGGATTTGATTTGTCACATGGAGGGCATTTGACGCATGGATCGCCAGCCAACTTTTCTGGTAAAATTTACCAACCTTGTTTTTATGGGGTAGAGGAAGAGACTGGGCGTATTGATATGGATAGAGTTGCTGAAATTGCTAAAAAAGAAAAACCACAAATGATTGTTTGTGGCGCATCTGCTTATTCTAGAGAATGGGAATATGAGCGTTTTAGAGAAATTGCAGAAGAAGTGGGCGCTTTTTTATGGTGTGATATGGCACATCCAGCTGGATTGATTGCAGCAGGTTTGCTGAAAAATCCATTGGAATATTGTCATGTTGTTACGACAACAACACACAAAACATTGAGAGGCCCTAGAGGAGGAATGATCTTGGCAGGCAAGGATATTGAGAATCCCTTCAATTTGCGTTGGAAAAAAAGTGGTAGTCTTAAAAAAATAAGTTCGTTACTAAATAGTGCTGTATTCCCAGGAACACAAGGTGGTCCTTTGGAGCACGTGATTGCTGCCAAGGCAATTGCTTTTCATGAGGCATTACAACCTAGCTTTATTGATTATCAAAAACAAGTGATTGCAAATGCTCAAGCAATGGCAGCTGCTTTTGTAGATAAAGGGTACAAAGTAATTTCAGGAGGAACGGAAAATCATCTAATGTTGTTGGACTTGAGAGCAAAAGGCGTAACAGGAAAAGATGCCGAGAATACTTTAATCAAAGCGGACATTACGGTTAATAAAAACATGGTTCCATTTGATACAGAGTCTCCTTTTGTCACTTCTGGAATGCGTGTAGGAACTTCTGCTGCCACAACACGTGGTTTCAAAGAAGCAGATTGCTTAAAAACAGTGGATTGGATTGACCGTGTCTTGACCGATATTAACGACGAAGATGCCATTAGTCAAGTTCGTTCAGAAATCAACGAACATATGTCTAATTTCCCTTTATTTGCTTCTGAAGAGGCAGAATTGGTGGTTGAAAACATTATGTAATATTATATTATAAATCGGTTACCCTGTCTACTAAGATAAGGTAGCCGATTTTTCTAAGGTTTAAGAACACCATTAAAATTGTGTGAAACAAAAAAAATTATGATTAAAAAGTACATTCCAAATACCGTTACTCTAGCCAATTTACTATGTGGTTGTTTGGCTTTGATTAGTATCTTTACGAATCAAATAGAGATGGTTCCTTTTTTTATTGGAATTAGTTTATTGGCGGATTATTTTGATGGGCTTTTGGCTCGCTTGCTAAAAGTCAATTCTCCAATGGGAAGAGAATTGGATTCTTTGGCAGACATGGTGTCGTTTGGAGTTGTTCCTGGAGCTATGCTATATTATTTGATTAATCAGTCCAAAGGGATTGTTGGGGCAGACTTTGGTGATCTATCTACTTTGATTGGCTTGGTTGGGTTTTTAGTCACCTTGTTTTCTTGTGTTCGATTGGCGAAGTTCAACTTGGATACTAGGCAAACAGAGGGCTTTGTTGGATTGAATACACCGGCATGTACTATATTCGTACTTGGTTTATTATTAATAGCCTTGGGGGATTTGCGTGGAATGAGATCCTTTATCCTCAATGAGGTGTTTTTATATGGAATTGCGGTTGTTTTATCCTACCTTTTAATTGCAGAAATTCCGATGTTTAGTTTCAAGTTTAAATCGTTGACCATAAAAGGGAATAAGATTCGAGTCTCTTTTATTGGCTTTACTATTTTGTGTTTCTGCATCTTCAAATTTGGAATTGCATTGAGCTTGATTATTTTATTCTATATTCTAATTTCTATTGTCTTGTGGATGGGCGGAATGTTGAAGAGAGAGAAAAGAGCGTTTTAGATCTTAAGATCTAAAAGATATCTTTTCAAGTAACATGCTTAATATTAAATGGGTTGTATCAAAAACACCATTTAATATTAAGCATTTTTCATTTTAGTTTAAAAAATGATGGTGAATGAGGGGCGCTTTTTGCGAAATAAGGCTTTTTTAGATGACGCTTCGTTGGCTCATATGTACCATTCATTAGTTGAGATGTACCATTCGTTAGCTGAGATGTACCATTCATATATTAGGCTTGTTTTCTAAATGGATTTCGATTATCTTTGTATCAGCTAATTAAAGAAGTACTTAATCCCGTTTATAATAGTAAAACTAAACTCCAAAATAGGAACTAAACTTTAAAACCATCTTTATTTACAATAACCCATGAAAAGATTAAACCTTTGTAAATAATTAAAGCAGCTAAACCCTGCCATGAACTTTATACCCTAATGAATTCTATGTATCTCATTTGTAATAATGAGACTTAACCATCTCGTAAGAGATGGTTTTTTTTTGTCCTGCCTGTTACAAAAAGTATAAAAAAATCCCTTGCTGTATTGATACAACAAGGGACTCTGTATTTTATAGCGACAAAATGCCGTATGTATTTTATTGTTTTGTTAACCAGCGATTTCGCATTCTCAATTGTTCCTCTGTTGGGTTTTCCATGAATTTGAAAACGTGTTTTTTATTAATTGGAATTTTTACAACTTCAACATTAAGTTCGATCTCTTTTTCTTCGCCTGCTTCATTTTTACGAAGAATAGTGATGCTCAAGTTGTCTCCAGCTTTTACCGATCCCATGTAGCTAAATAGAACAGCAGAAGCTGTATTCAAAGTAAATGCTTTTCCATCCCATTTTAGAATGACATCATCTTGTTGGAATCCAATACCTTCTTTTCCAAATTTATCTAATTTTTCGTATTTAGAAATAAAGAAACGTTCCATAGAATCTTTTTTAATCACCCCATTTTCGATACCTCCTAGTGGAGAAACTTCATCTACAGCAGCTTCCTCAAAATACTCTAGACCAAAAGGTTTTACAAAGTCGTTATAGTTTGGTATTTCTGTTCCATCAATATATTTTTCGAAGAAACTTTCTAATTGTTTGAATCCAGTAATCTCAATTATTTTTTGGAATAATTCTTCATCTTTAAATGGAGCATCTTGACCATAAAAGCCAGATAAATCTCGTAACAACATTTGGATGTCATACTTACCTTTAGACAATTTTAGAAGTTCCAAATCTAGACACATGGCAACAATAGCACCTTTGTAATAGATGTTTTGATATTGTTTAGAGTAAGGCTCAATCAAACAGTTTTTACTCATTTCTGTTAAAGAAATACCCTGTTTGAAACGAGTAGAGTTTCTTACTTTGTCACGTATTGTTTTTAAAAAATCTTCATCAGATACTAAATCATATTTTGCTTGCATGTGTTGTGCCATATATTCAATCACTCCTTCATAGAGCCACAAATGTTTTGACATTTTAGGATTAACAAAATCAAAATCATGAATTTCCTCTGAGTGAATGTACAGTGGCGTTACCATGTGAAAAAACTCATGAGAAGCAATATCAACAATCATTTTTGATATTTTCTCAGGCTTTTCTTCTACCAAACAAAATAGAGAAGAACGAGCGTGTTCTAAAGCTCCAATATTCCCTGACAAATATCCACTTGGCGATAAGTAAATGATAAAGGAATAACGATCTACAGGAAGAATGTTTCCTAAGTATTGATTTTGAGCTTCTAGCATAGGACGTACTTTTTCGGCAACGTCTTTTGCGGTAACAATTCCATTAGGAGAGTAAACGGAAATTTGAATGTCTCCATATCCTAATTTAAAGTTCACTGTATCCGGCTTAGAATACATAATAGGTGCATCTACCAATTCGTGATAATCTTGTGCTTTAAAAATATCCGAATCAAAATCTCCTCCAATACGTTTTAGAGAAGTTGTTGCATAGAAATTAGCAGGGCGATTATAGGTTACTACATAAGGTAGTTTTTCTTTTCCTTCAAAAAAACCAAAACAACCATTGGCACTTAGTACATAGTTTTTTCCGGCTTCGATGTTTGTTCCTCCTGGCTCAAAAACCGCTTCACGAATATCTGCATCCCAAGTATCTTGAATTAGATAAGTAATTCTGTAGATTTTTTTACCTGCAATTTTCCATGTGTTTTGATCGGTTCGTTCGACTCCAAACTCACGTCCTTTTTTGTCAAACGCTTTTAAGCTACTTACAAATTGACCATAATCTGAAATTTCATAAGTCCCTGGAATAATTTTAGGAAACTTAAAGGTTAAATCTTTGTCGGTTATATCCGTTGGAAGAATGAGTTCAACTAGTAATTGATCTTCTAGAACCTTATTTAAGTCAATGCTATATTGGTACGCTTCCGTTTGCTCTGCTTGTTGTGCAAGAAGTACTGCATTGGAAATAAATAAAAACGATAGGAGTAATGCTAAAAACTTCATAGATTGAATTTTAAATTTTCGCAATCAACTGATGCAATATGCCTAAAAATAACTGATTGGCATCTTTAAGTAACTTTAAAAATAAACTTATAAGAAGTGAATTCTGCTTAACAAAGATAACAAAAAAAGTATGGATTAAGGTCTCGTTCATTCGCAAACAAGACAAAGAGTCTAGAATATCAGACGATAGAACTAAAAAAGTAGACGAAATCTATTTTTTAGAAAAATAGTTCCTGCTAACATGGAGATAAATTACGATTTAATCGCATTTGAGCCATTATAAACGAATGCCTTGTTAAGGTTAATAAACACTTTACAAAACAACTAATACAATTAGTAGACCAATTTGTAAGAAGTGTAAAAGGAAGGGGATCAAATAGAAGCTAAATGAGGGGAGAATTAGAGTAACATACTTTTTAGACGTGCTAATAAACGGTATATTTTATAATTAATACTAGGATTGATATTCAGGTAAATATCATTAATTTCTACCCGATCTTTGTAATAAGTTAGTTTTTGGATGGTCGAAAATTCAATTCGGGCAGATTTCTGAAAATAAGCTTTCCAGTAAATTGCTTTAGCAGTCACAATACAGCCTTCTTTTCCTGAACGTAAAAGCGTATGGTCGATAAATACATAAGGAATTTCCCCTGCTTTTGGTTTGAAAAAGGTTGATCGAGCGTTTTTAAGCTTTTTTAGTGGAATATCAATGGCACTGCTATAAGAAATCAACGCTTCTTCCTCCAAATGCAAATAGTCATTGATCATTCGATGTAAATTCGTCGTCAGAAAACTAGCTTCTTGATACTGCAAAATTTGTTTGGTCAACTGATGTGGCAACAAGGGGTTGCAGAAGTCAATGAAAAAGCGTTCTAATAATGCAGCAAATTGCTTCTCTATTTCAGTTTCAATAACTTTGAAAGCACTAATACCACGTTCTTCAAAAATATCTTCAAATTCTTGCGTCATCAACACCGTAATTTCCTCCAAATACTGCTGCTTAAAATCACCTTTATCGAATGTTTGCAGGAAAAGGGCTTCTTTTTCTATGTTGTTTTCTGTCTCTAAGGCTAAACTGATAGAAACCTTAAAAGCTTCTGATAATTGTGTAGGAAGGGTTGGAATGTCATTAAAATCCAAGCCGTAAATAGGAGAGATGTTTGGTTTAGGCGTATATTGAATGTTAATTGGTGTTCCACAACGAGAACAAAATCGAGCTCCTTTGGGATTCAGATTATTACACTCAAAACAAACGACACCATCCCCATCTGATTGCTTGCCACAACCGTGGCAAAACAAGGCATCAGGAAGGAGTGTCGTATTGCAACTTAGGCAGTTTTTCATAGTGTTAAATCTAGTCCAATTTTTAGATCAAGTGCTGTAGAAGGTTAAAAATACTTGTTTTTTTGAAAAAATAGAATTTTTCCGAAACACTTATTAAACATTATTAGAAAGCTATTTGTAATAACATTTGCTGACTTGGAGAAACTTCTTGGAGTGAAAGGGCGTTTTTTTAGGCGCTTTTATTCAAAGCCTGTTCTAGTTCTTCGATTCGTTTTTTTAGATGCACATCTTCGACAGAAAGTGTTTGGAGTTCAGCCAATTGCTTTTTGGCTTTGTCAAACTCTTTTCTTTCAAAGGCAACCCTAGCTAAATTATACAACAAAATGCCTTTTTCTTTGACATGAAGGTAGCCTAATTCCAAAGCCGTTGTAGAATGCTTTTCTGCGGCATCAATATCTTGATGATGAGAAGCAACCAAGGCATTTGAAAAATGATAATAAGCTTGATATCTAGGACTTAGCCAGTCTGGACGTTTGACCGTGTTGATTAAGGCTTCCGCTTGAGGAATGTCTCCTTTGCGCAGGGCAACTAAAATCCCCAACATTGGACCATGTCTAAAATGCCCCATTAATAAAATAAGTGCGGTTGCCCAAAAGGCAAAAATGACATAGCTTCCCAACTGAGCGAAGGGAGCTACAATGCCGCATATAACAAATAGTACAATAAGTACTATTCTAAGTTTAGGAGAAATCATTGTTGCTAAGTAAGGTATCTGATGCGATTAAAAATAGTTGGTTCTTTGACAATTTTTGTATTAATAAGAAAAAGTAAGTTTTGAAATTAAAATTTAGTATCTAAAACCTAAAAATTAGCTAAGAGCTACCTATTACTTTTATATTTGGCAAAAATTGTCAGAGAACCAAATAGTTTTCGTATTACTAGATCAAAAAACTATTTTCTTTTATTACGACCACGGCGCATATAACTTTGGTTCATCATAGAGCGTTGCGCTTTCTTTCCCATCATTTTCTTTTGCTCAGAATGTTTGCCTTGTAACATCAAACCAACTTCTTCAATATTCTGTTTCACCATTTCTTGTGTAACAGTTAGTTTTTTTGCTTTTTGGTATAATTCCTTAACTTTTATACGATTGTTCTTGCTGCCATAAATATTAATCAACTGCAAGTAAATCATAGCTTTAAAGTCATCTTGCAAGTCTAAATCTAAGGCAATATTAGATAAGCGTTCTGTACTTTTGAAGTCTTTTCTTTGAAAAGCCAAAGTACTCTTGATCCAATAGTACATACCGTGGTAAGTGAAACGCAACCAACTAGGTTTGAAGGTATATTTTAGCAAGCGTTCTGCGCCTTCAAAATCTTGTGTTTGCATTTTCATGGCTGCCGCATTCACCGTACCAATCAATAAATGTTTGGCGATAAGAATGAGTACAATTATGATAGGGAACCAAGAACCCGCAAAACCTGCCCAGCTATGTAATGCAACAATACCAATTAGAGAAACAATAAAAAGAATAAATTGACGCTCTATGGTGAAAAGTCGTAGGAAATTAATCATTGTATAGTATAAATTATGTATTCAAGAATAATAGTTCGTTGATCTTAAATTATGGTTCTTTGACAACTCATCTGGGACTTCAAAATATTGGTTACGTTATCCAGTTTTGAATTAAGATATAAGTAGAAAGTCGTAAGTCGTTTATTATCAAAAAAAGAAAACTTACGACTTTCTACTTAAACCTTTCTACTGATATAGTTTAATAAAGGTAGTCGTTAGAATATTATCACAGAATTTGTCAGAGAACGTAAATTATTAGCGCAAAGATAATGAAAAATATGAAGACTAGAGTACTTCTGTACATTCATAGCTAATAAAAAATGTATTAAGAAGGATTTTTGGTATGAACAAAATAGCCTGTTTCTCTATTTTTTCGGACATCATCCCAGTTAAAACATTCGCCATGCATTGCAATGTAAATGCCCTGAGGCATGCATTGAGCAAAGGCTAAAGCAGCTCCTAAATTAAAAAAACCATCTGAGGACATCCCAAAGGTGTAAGGAATCATAGCGCCTAATAAGATAATTGTCTTTCCTTCAATGTCAGATTCTGCCAAGTATTTAGCCGTTTCCACCATTGTGTCAGTACCATGTGTGATAATAATATGCTTCGATTCCGTTCGTTTGCAGTTTTGAGCGATAATTGAACGATCATTTTCAGTCATTTCCATGCTGTCAAGCATCATTAAGGTTCGAACGGTGATGTCTAAGGTAGAGCGACCTCGTTGGAAAATTTGGGGGAGATGGGTGTCTTTAAAAAACAGTTCTCCGTTAATCATATTGTATTCTTTGTCAAACGTGCCGCCTGTTACTAAGGCTAAAATTTGCTTTTTCATAATGATAGTGTAGTTTTTGTGATAAAGTCTATTGTTTATTAAAATTACCGAACTATTGTTAAAACAAAAGTAAAATTGAACAAAAAATAAGGACTCCTATTAATAATAAAAACACGGTATAGGGAAGAATTTCTTTGGCTTTTAAACCTGTAATTCCTAAAAGGGGAAGTGCCCAGAAAGGTTGTAGCATGTTGGTGATTTGATCGCCATAACAAAGTGCCATGATACTTTTTTCAATTGGAACATGCAGTTGTTGAGAGGCTTCTATTAAAATAGGTCCTTGAACCAACCATTGTCCACCACCACTTGGAACAAAAATATTGACCAAGCCAGCAGAGAAAAAGGTAAAGACGGGAAATGTTGTTGGAGTTGATAAATCAACGAAAACATTCGAAAAGACATTCACCAAGCCCGAGCCAATCATAATGCCCATAATTCCAGCATAAAAAGGAAATTGAATCATAATGCCTGCCGAACCTCCAATCCCTTTGCTTACCGCTTGATTAAATTTGAAAAAACTGCCATGTAATAAAATGGCAAATCCAAACAACATAAAAATAATATAATTGGGATTGATAAAGCTAAAACTCCAGTCGAAACCTTGACCGTTTAACAAAGGAGCCAAAAGAACTTTATAAAAGCCAACAAAAACCATGATTAATCCTAATGCCGTGGAAAGAATGGGCGAGTAGTCCAATCGTTCGGCACCTGTAATTTCGTTATTGGCTGCCTTGTCATTTTCTTTCTCTGTTTCTTCCAAATAGAGGACATCGCTTTTCACTCGGGTTCCCATCCAATACATCGCCAAAGGAAGTAAGAGGATTAATAAGAACATACAAACCAAGTTCATGGTCGAAAAGATGGTAGCACTAAAAGGAATTAATCCAATTTCTGTTACAAATTTATGTCCTTCTTCGGCTACTTTTAAAGGGGCAGAACCCGATAAGCCACCATGCCAGACCATTAAACCAGAATAGCCAGCAGCACCAATTAGAGGATAATTAATTGGAATTTTGTTTTTGGAAGCGTGTTCGCCCACTTTTCTTGCAAAAATAGCTCCCAAAATCAAGGCTAAACCCCAATTTAGAAAGGCAACCAAAACGCTGATAAAGGTGACAATAAAAGCCGCACGAGCCGTTGTTGTACAATGTTTAACCAAACTATTAATGAGCTTATTCGCAGGTTGAGTGAGGGCTAATACATGCCCTAAGACCAAAATTAGCATCATTTGCATGGCAAATTTGAGGAAATCAAAAAATCCAGCTTCCCAATACAAAAGTATTTCGACTAAGTGCCATTCATTGGTCTTGGACTCGGTTAACAATAAGGCTAAAACAACAGTAAAAGCTGTTAATAAAATGGCTATTGTAAAAGGAGAGGGCAAGACCCGTTGTGCGGTACGGACAAATTTATCTGCAAAACTCATGATCAAATCGATTTAGAGGCTTTAGAAGAAGCTTTTTTGAGTGTGCTGTAAAAGTGATTATTTTAAGTCGCTTTTTAAAGAAAAGTAGGAACAGATTTATAAAAAACTCTTTCTAGTATTTTTTTAGAAAAGCAAGGGGCGCTTTCAAATAAGATAGCAGGCGCCTTCAAGTAAGATAATAGTCACTTTCAAAGTTCCTGTTATCTTACTTGCCCTAAGCGCCCCGACAAAAAAAAATGTCTTAGCAGCTTGTTGCTGCTAAGACATAAAAACAAATGTTTTAATTTGTTCCTTATACTTTTTCTAAGATCGTAGAAGTAGCAGGAGTTACCCAACCGTGATTATCTTCTACCGTATTTTCTTTAATATCTGTTAATGCTTTTTTGATCATTGGACCAATTTTACGACTTTCGATAGCAGGTAAGTCATAAACGGTATCTTGATAAGAAATATCAGCAACATGAGAAATAACAGCAGCTGTTCCACTACCAAACATTTCTTTTAATTCTCCAACTTTGTGTGCATCAAGTAATTCTTGAATACTAACTGGACGAACCTCCACTTTGAGCCCCATTTCTTTTAGCAATTTGATAATACTATCACGTGTCACACCATCCAGTATAGAATCGGTCGTAGGAGGCGTTAATACGGTATCACCAACAACGGCAAAGATGTTCATGGTACCACATTCTTGCAAGTATTTGAATTCTAAGCCATCCAACCACAAGATTTGGTCAAAACCTTCCTCTTTAGCCATTTCAGCAGGCTTTAATGTAGCAGCATAGTTACCAGCAGCTTTTGCCGAACCAACTCCACCAGGGAATGCACGAACATATTTTTGAGCAACTAAAATGCGTACAGGTTTTGGATAATAAGGACCTACAGGACCTGTGAAAACGATAAATTTATAGGTACTAGAAGCACGAACTCCTAGAGACTCGTCAGCAGCAAAGATAAATGGGCGAATATATAAGGCGCTACCAGCTGATTGAGGAATCCAATCTTTATCCACAACAGTTAATGAATTAACGGCTTCTAAAAATAATTCTTCAGGAACAGCAGGCATTCTCAAACGTTCACTTGATTTATTGAAGCGTTGTGCATGTCTTTTTGCACGAAACATCATTGGTTCTCCCGTCTGAGTGCTAATATTAGCTTTCATCCCTTCAAATACCGATTGTCCATAATGAAGTGCCATCATAGAAGGGGCAAAAGAAATATCACCGTAAGGAACAAGTTGACAATTCTGCCACTCGCCATCTATATAATCAGCAACAAACATATGGTCAGAGAATGTTTTGCCAAAAGGTAGGTTCTCAATGTCTAAGCCTTCTCTTCTAGACTTTTCTACCAACTGCACTTTTACTGGGTATTTCATAAGATACTAATATTTTGTATTATAAAATATATGTTTACGCAAAATGAAAACCGTTAACTATTATATTGTATATAGTTTTATGTCATTTTGGTTTTCTTCCAAAAATACTAAAAATTTCGCATTATTCAAAATAACAAAATTTTTGTTTAGCAACTAGGGATACTTGTTCTCTTATTTAGAATAAAATTTTGTCTATGCTATGAATTGCTAGAAAAGAATTATGTTCGGTACTTGTTAAATAGCTTGGAATTATATTCTGTTTTGCTAATTCTATTTTTTTTATAAAAAAAAACGATTTTACAAGGGACTTTAAGTACTTTTGTGGAATGGAAATAAATAATATTATTGAGCCTAGTGACGTGTTTTACGACTTTAAGGTTTATAAAGTGGAAGAAAATACGGCTTGGAAAGAAGGACTTGCTCGGGACAGATCTATTGTCGTTTTGCTAAAAGAAGCCAATTCAGCAGATCTGGATTTGTTGAGCAAAATTTTTCAGGCAGTAGGGAAGAATCTTGCGGAAGAGGTTTGTGTCATTAACACAATTATAACAATACCTTATAAAGAATTAACAGAACTATTTGACCTAAAAAAGGTTCTTATCTTTGGGTTTACTCCAAAAGACATTGGTTTGCATTTGAATGTTGACATTTATCAAATATTACTTTTTCAAGAGGTACAATTTTTGTTTTCACATGAATTGGACACTATTGCTAATGATTTGTCAAAGAAAAAGCAACTTTGGGGTCAATTGCAAGCCATGTTTAAATAAAAAAAAATCTAAACATTTTTATTTATAATATCAAAAAAAAATACTCCCCCTATTCCTAATTATTTAATTATTATAGCTCCTTTTTATGAAAAATGTAATCTTATTATTGTCTAGCCTTTTGCTGTTTTTGTGTTCTACAGAAATGGTTGCTCAGAAATTATCTAAAGATGTAAAAGCATCTAATATTAATACAGTAGATGCTGTAGGTAATAAAATAAACCTTAACAAACTTTTAAAAAGTAACGAAAAAGTCCTCATTTGTTTCTTTAGACCTGTTTGGTGTGCCATTTGTAATAAAAGAACACACGAGTTAATTGAGCGTTATGACGAACTAAAGAAAAAAGGAATTGAAGTGATTGCTGTTTATCCTAGTAATCAAGAAACAATGGCACAATATGTCAAAGATGCCAAGATTCCTTTTACTGTAATTTCTGATCCAGAGGAAGTAATTTATAAAAAATATGCTGTTGAGCGCTCTAAAGAAAAGTTAGCCGCTACTCCAAAAGCGGAGGGCTTTAAGGCAGAATACGAAGAAGGACAGAAACTTTTTGCAGGTAAATCTTATGCTAAAAAAACGGAGAAGTATGATGCTATTATTAATGCAGATTTTTTAATTGGCACTAAACGAGTTTTGGAAGTAGGATATTATGGCGAATACATAGGAGATCACTATAGTTTAGATAAGTTATAATCTAGACGAAAACCTTTTAAGAAAGACTGTATTATTATCGAAAAAGATAGTAATACAGTTTTTTTTGTCTAATAATATGGTTTAGTGCCTTATAAATAGCCTGCTTAATTGACTTTTTGCCCCAAAAAGTAAAAAGTCTAGGAAGTATTCCTGCTTTCATAATAGAATTTTAGTGAAAATTAACGAACTTTGCACTTCAGTTTGCAGTTAATAGTTTATCACAACTAATTTATTAGTACAAATAAGGCTTATTAATCGCAAAATCATAACGATAAAATAAAAAGAATAGCAATGATAGAATTAATGGCACCAGCCGGTAATTTTGCTGCCATGCAAGCAGCTATAGACG
The DNA here is from genome assembly GCA_937942475.1 of uncultured Aureispira sp. Classification (GTDB taxonomy): domain Bacteria; phylum Bacteroidota; class Bacteroidia; order Chitinophagales; family Saprospiraceae; genus Aureispira. The sequence continues at coordinate 9,805 of CALDEP010000319.1, read as the reverse complement.
CAGGAGCAGATTCTGTATATTTTGGAGTAGAACAATTGAGCATGAGAGCTCGTTCTACCATGAATTTTACATTAGAAGATTTAGAAGAAGTAGCAGAGCGTTGTGCGCCTAAAGGTCTTAAAACATACATTACTTTAAATACAATCATTTACGATCATGATTTAGGTCTAGCGAAAAAAATTGTAGATAGAGCTATTTCAGCGGGGATTACAGCAATTATTGCTTCTGACCAAGCGGTTATTCAATATGCAAAGGCTAAAGGAATGCCTGTACATATTTCGACACAGTTGAATGTAACAAACATAGAAACGGTACAATTTTATAGTCTTTTTGCAGACGTAATGGTGCTCTCTAGAGAGTTGTCTGTTCGTCAGGTGAAAACGATTGTAGATGGTGTCAAAAAAGATGACATTCGTGGACCTAGTGGAGATTTGGTTCGTATCGAAATCTTTGCACATGGTGCTTTGTGTATGGCTGTTTCTGGAAAGTGTTACTTGAGTCTACATACTCAAAACTCTTCGGCAAACCGTGGTGCTTGTATTCAAAACTGTCGTCGTAAATATCGTGTTGTTGATGTTGAAGGTGGACACGAATTTGAAATTGACAATGAGTACATCATGTCTCCTAAAGATTTGTGTACGCTAGATTTCCTAGATCAAGTAATTGCAACAGGCGTTAGTGTGTTGAAAATTGAAGGTCGTGGTCGTGCGCCTGAGTACGTAAAAACTGTTATTGAGTGTTATCGTGAAGCGATTGATGCTTATAATGAAGGTACTTATAATCAAGAAAAAATTGACGCTTGGATGGCTCGTTTAGCGAAGGTCTATAATCGTGGTTTTTGGAGTGGTTATTACTTGGGGCAAGAAATGGGAGAGTGGACTAAGAAACATGGTTCTTCTGCACAGCAAAAGAAAGTATTCTTAGGAAAAGGACTTCATTATTACCCAAAAGCTAAAATAGCACATTTTGATATTGATGCGTTTAGCTTGAAAGTAGGGGATAAAGTCGTTATCATTGGACCTACAACAGGTGTAGTGGAAACGGTCATCACAGAATTGATGGTCAACAGCGCCAAAGTAGATGAAGTGAAAAAAGGAATGGATTGTACGTTTCCTTTAGAGCAATTAGTTAGAAAATCAGATAAGTTGTACAAGCTTGTTGATGTTGCAGTTGAAGCATAATTCATAATTAGTATGGTAACAATCTCTTTACAACGTGCCAAGTGTATTGGCTGCAACTATTGTTGCGAAATGGCTTCCGACCGTTGGGCAATGTCTAAAAAAGATGGCAAAACGGTGTTGATTGGAAGTGTCGATAAACGTGGCTTTCATATTGTCAAAGTTGGAGACCATGAATATGAAGACAACAAACGGGCAGAGAAAGCTTGTCCTGTGAATATTATAAAAGTAGTATCTGTATAAAATATAATAAAATGAAAAGACGCCTTAGGGCGTCTTTTTTTTAGTTAAAACCCAAACCCATGAAACATTTATTTTTTGCTCTTTACCTTTGGTTTGGAGCTGCACTTTCTGTTTATGCCCAGAACCTAACATTTCACAATGAGATAGAAGAAAGGGCTTTTGAAGCCTTGGATTTAGAGGCATTAAGCCTTGAACAAAAAATCGATTTTTTGCTTGGTGTCTCACCCAATAGCAATGAACTAACGGTTAATTATGTTCAAAAGAGAATTAAAGAGTTATTAGAAAAATTTCCTAAAAATTCTGCTTCAAAAAATTATAAAAAACTAGGAAAGAAACTATTCAAAGAGGTCCACGAAAAGTTCTTTCGACAGTATATTTTGAATCCTTCTTTTAATCAAATCTTTGAAGAAGGGATTTACAACTGTGCGACCGCCTCGGCTTTGTATGCTGTGCTGTTGGATGAGTTGGCGATTCCTTATGTTATTAAGGCAACAACAAACCATGTATTTATCATTATTGATGCCGATAAGGAACCGATCATGTTAGAATCTACCGATCCTGTTAATGGTCTAGCAAGGGTTAACAAAGGATCTTATGTTAAAATGTTGAAAAGCATGAAGGTAATTAGCGAAGAAGATGCGGCTAATTATTCGAACGATGAATTGTATACGCTTTATGCCGACCAGGATGAAGAACGCATTTCATTTAAGGAATTAGTGGGTGTTTTGTATATGAATTCAGCGATAAAGGCATATGAAGAACAACGGTTTGAAATTGGAGCTAGATTGATTCAAAAAGGGATTAGGTTGCGACCAACAGAGATGAATAAACACCTTAGGATAATGGGCTTGTGTGGTTTGTTGGTGGATATTAATTATGAAGATACAACGACACTTTATCCTATTGTGGAGCTATTAAATTATGATTTGTTTAAAAGAGAACTTATTAGTTCTGCTTTGGGTGCCTTTCATCAGCATTGCACCACTTATTTGCGTGACGAATACAAGCCCGAAAAGTATTATCCATTGTATAATTATTGGATGAGAAACCTCGACCCTGAAAAACATAAAGACCTTTATAATGAGATCAATTATTACCATCATTTTGCACAAGCTGTTTCACCAGAACATAGAGATGAACAGGATAGACCAACAGGGGTATCTTTAGTACATTTAGATTCTGCGCATTATTTTAGACCTAGTGATAAAATCATTGTTGATATTATCACCTCTGCCATTGTTGAGCTAACGTATAGTTTTCGGGACAATCCATTAGAGTTGCAGCAGGAAATTACTACTTATCAATTGAAATACCCTTACGTTAAGGATAATCATAGGTTGTATGGCTATCAATTAGATAGTTGGTCTCATTTAGTGACGAGTAATTTTTGGTCAGATGATGAAGCAGCAGGCTTTGAAGCCTATGAAAAGTTTATGACTTTTCTAGATAAGGAAACCTTAGATCGGGAGGAGATACAAGCCACTGTTGGTTCTGTTTATGGTTCTATTTCTAGTTATTACGTTCGTAAAAAGGAAGAAAAAACTGCAAAAAAATGGTTGATAGATGGTTTAAAATTGGCTCCTGATAGCGAGATTTTGAATCGAAAAATGCAAACTTTTGAAGCTTATGAGTTGCTTTATAAGGATTAAAAAACCGTAATTACTCATGTTACGCAGCTCTCATGAGCCCTTACAATCATGAGCATTGGGCTTATCGTTCGTGGTTGGAGGCTAGACATAGGTAGCCTTTTGAGAGACAAGGTTGGTGTTTGATTGGGCTAAAAGGTGTCGGAGCGATGCTCCTTTTAACTTTTGGTTATTGATTATTTTTACAACTGGTAACAGGGCGATGCCCTTTTTAGGAGCAATTAGCTCCGAAACCATTTGAAGTATAAGCATCAGAATAGAAAATAAGAAGCATCGCTTCGTCCCCCCTTTTTTCATTACCTCTCTTATGGGAACTCCGTAACATCAGTTAATTATTACAAAGAAAAGAAGGTAGAAAAATCGCATAGATATTTTGTTCAATAAGTTTGTTATCAGAATTTTATAACACCTGTCAAAAACAAAATGACAAAAACGGCAATGACCAATAAAACGCCTTCTACAAAAAGTATCGGCATAGAAAGCTGACGAATGGGTTTTAGTGGACCTTCTTTGGAAGCTTCACGCAAACGAGTGACAATGGTATCAATGCTTTCGTAAGATTCCATCGTTGGATTGACCGCACGAGTAGGGTCAATAGGAATCATATTGGCAGCAGGAAGTGCCTCTTTGATGCTGACTAATTCTGTATGAAGTTGTGATTCTAAAGCTTCTAGTTTTTTATTTAGCTTATTAACAGCCGTTTCAACAGGATTTTCTTTGACAGCATCGGCATGTGTTAATTGTAAAAAATCGCCTTCTGTAAGTCCATTATTAACCGCATTTTCGTTGAGATCTAATAATTTATCGCCTTTTTGTAAATGCAAAATACCTTCTACGCCTTGTACAAAGTTCTTTTCAGAAGCCTGTTGAATGATGTTGCTCAAAGGAGCTGTTTCATTCAGGTGAACATCCAAAATGAGTGGCTCAGAAGGATGCTTGATGCGTAGGGCTAATAAGGTTTCAGTTGTAACAGCTTCAACAACAGCATCTTCTTTGTGCGCTATAATTCGAATAACAGCGCCATCATAAAGCTCTTGAATTTCATCAAAAGTCATTTGACGCTCTAACGATTGTCCCATCAATTCAAAATCATACCCATTTGTATTTTCATTGATAAAACCGCTCAAAAGTAGGTTGTTGATCATTTCCTCAACCGTAAACGCACCATCTATATCTACGTTTAAAGTAGTTCCGTATTGAGGATGCATGAAATTTAGATTGTATTCTATCATTGGGTTATGTGTTGTTGTTGGACATTATATTGACATAATATTTTGTGAATTTTTTGGTTTTTTGAAAAAAAACAAAAAAGCATCTGTGCATCTATTTGATTATCAGTGTTTTAAATTCAGATGTATTGAAAAAGTATTTTATTGATAATCAAATAGATACGATTTTCACACAAAGTATTGTTGACAAGAACAGTCAAAATACTAAAAAACGAGAAGAATGAAAAGTATTTGATTCAAGATTTAAAACAGTATTCTAAAAAAGATAGTTCCTTTCAGTTGGGATGATATTTATGGAAATGTGATTTATAATTAATTGTATTCCTCTATTTGAGAATCTTCGATACATCTTTGGTATCTTTGACGGCTATTAATTTGAGATTTTGAACAGAATTGTCTTCGGAATTGTTTACTAGATGTTTCCTTACAACCTTATTCACAGGCAAAACTATTGTTGTCCATAAATAAAACTATGCAAATCGTTATTTTAATTACCACAATACTCGCTCTCTTGTTCACGACAAACGCTTATACACAAACAACGATTGAACCTTTTGATCAGGCGCCTCAACCAACAGCACCCGATTATTCCAAATTGGAAACATGGGCAGCACATCCTAAAAAGGACGACAAGTCCGATTTAATTCCAAGACCATTAAAGAAAGAATTAACTGATTTACCAGAAAAGGTGGACGTCTTCTTCTTACATCCTACAATCTTCACAGGAGAAGTGAAAAATGAGTATCTATGGAATGCTGCTGTAGAGGATGCTAAAATGAACAAGGAAGTAGACAAAACAACGATTAAATTACAGGCTAGTATTTTTAATCAAGCAGGGCAAATTTATGCCCCTAGATATCGTCAAGCACATTTAAGAAGCTTTTTTGATCCCAATACAGAGGAAGGTGATAAAGCACTCGATTTGGCTTATGAAGATGTAAAAAATGCGTTTAAATACTATTTAGAACACGAAAATAAGGGCCGCCCTTTCATTTTGGCAGGACACAGCCAAGGCGCTCGCCATTTAAAGTTATTATTAAAAGAGCAATTTGATGGTACCGATTTGTACGAACAATTAATTGCAGCATATATCGTAGGATGGGGCGTGGAAGAAGGGACTTATGAGGACATTCCTCTAGGAACAAGTGCCGATCAAACAGGCTGTTTTGTGACTTGGAGAACGTACAATAGAGGCTATCAGCCTGATTGGGTTCGAGAAAATGATGTTTGTGTTAATCCTTTGACATGGACGGCAGATACCACTTATGCGCCTTACAGTGAAAATGCGGGCGCTATTTTATTAGGTTTTAATACCATGAGAAAAAACTTGTTTGACGCCCAAGTTCATGGTCCTGTTTTGTGGGTAGGAAAACCTAAAATGTTTCTTGGAGGACTTTTTCAACGAGATAATTACCATGTTGGTGATTATAATTTATTTTATTTGAACGTCCGAAGGAATGCGGTTCTTAGAGCAAGGACATTTCTGGAGCAAAAAGGAAAATAAAAGCAGTGGTTTATTCCCAATCTTTGAAGGGATGTTGCACTAAATTAGAATTGTAATAACGCTGGTCGTCAGATACTTCTTCTTTTATCCAAGGAGGAAGGGTGAATGTTTGGTTCTCTGATTCAAGCTCTACTTCAGCGACAATTAAACCTGCATTGTCTCCTTCAAATTCGTCCACCTCCCAAGTAAGCTGATCATAATGTATGATGTAGCGCTTTTTTTCGATAATAGAACCTTGGCAAATTTTTAATAATGCTAAGCCATCGTTTAACGGAATTTGATATTCAAACTCTAATCTTGAAATACCTTTTGATTTACCTTTGATGGTTAATAAAGCAAGTTCTTTTTTGATGCGAATGCGAACGGTACGCTCTGCCTCTAAGGACAAATATCCTTGAGAAAGATGGCTGTACTCTGCATTAGCTTTTGCCTGTTGCCATGCTTTGGGGTGGACTAGATATTTACGTTCTATTTCAGTTGCCATGTGTTTTTATTAAAAACTATACTTGTAGTGTTTTAAGAATACTTTTTTTCCTTTTTCTGTGAACGCATAATCAACAAAATCGAGTTCCACACCATTGAGATTTTCTAATTCTGGTCGTTTGTGTGGCGTTAGAATAACTAAGCTTTTGCTGTGTTGGAATAATTGTAGCACCAAAGGATATAATTTTTGCTCATCACAAAGATGCATAGCAAAGCTACAAATAATGCAACTATATTCTCCTTCTAATTTCCCTTTAATAACATCGTCAAAAGACCATTGATAGCATTTTTGTGACAAGTTCTTTTTGTACAATTGATGGGTGTAAGGATCGCTGCCTGTAAAATTAGAATAGCCCAATTCTTGGAGTACCCAACTAATTTCGCCCCCACCTGCACAAAAATCTAAAACAGTGCTATAATCTAAAGTAGCTTTATTTTTAACAATCAATTCTTCAATTTGCTGACTGTGAGGGTTTTGATATTGATGCCCATAATCTTTGTAATATTTATCAACACCCAGTTGCTCATATAATTTTCTAATGTGTTTCATAAAGTCTAGCTTACTAGGCGGAAAAATTGTTGAGAAAATAGTTGGTAGATTTTGGCGTAGGCATCAATCTTTTAGTATCTTAACTAAGGTTGTTTATGCTTCTTAGACATGAAATTAATTAGGGCAAGAAACACCTAAATATAGTTTCCTGTGTAACGTTAATTAAATCTATTGGATTAACAACAACTAGCTTACAAAAATAATTAAAAAATAAGGAATAGTGATTATTATTCATTCCTAAAAAAATAAGTGCATGTTTGCTCAAGGTTTATTAAAGGATAAAATTGTTTTGGTAACAGGTGGTCGTAGTGGCATTGGCTATAAAATAGCTGCCTCTTGTTTGTCTTATGGTGCAACCGTTTACATTACGTCTAGAAATGAAGAAAAACTTCATCAAGCAGCCGAAAAACTGAATGAAATAGGAACTTGTCATGCGATTGCAGGAGATATTCGAAACATAGAGCGGGTGCAAGAAATTGCAGATTACATCAAAGAAAAGTCAGGGCGTTTAGATATTTTAGTTAATAATGCAGGGGGGCAATTTCCTTCGCCAGCAGAGGACATTAGTCCCAATGGCTGGAATGCAGTGATTAATAATAATTTGAACGGAACTTGGTATATGACCCAAACGATGGCAAATACGTTTTTTATTCCTCAAAAGAAAGGAAACATTCTTAATATAATTGCCAATATGTATCGAGGTTTTCCTGGAATGGTACACACTGGAGCGGCAAGAGCAGGAGTTGACAATATGACCAAAACGTTGGCAGTAGAGTGGAGTCGTTATCAAATTAATATCAATGCCATCGCCCCAGGAATTATCAAATCGACAGGCTTAGAACAATATCCACCAGAATTACTCAAAGATGTGAGTGACCGAATTCCACTCAAACGACTTGGTTCCACGCAAGAAGTGGCCGATTTAACGACTTTTTTAATAAGTCCAATGGCTGCTTTTATCACAGGCGAAACAGTGTATATTGATGGAGGACAACGTTTGTGGGGAGATGTTTTTGAGTTTTAACAAAAAAATAAAAAGATTTAATAGGAAAGATCCAAGAACTATTTTTAGTTTAGAGGAGGAAGAAGTTCCTTTTTTAAGGACTAACCTAAATGACGGATTAAACTAAAGTAATTAATTGATTATGAGGGACTATAAGGTAATTAAAAACCATTCATTCTTATCCAGAACTTCTTTGTTACCTATTATGACAAGCTTACTTTTCTTTGTCTTCTTAATTAGTTGTAATACAGATACTACCTCAAAAGGAACAGTTGTTTTATCCGATTCTACAACAACAAATGCGCTTGAAAATAAGACGATTGTTGCTGAAACAAAGAAAGATTATGTTTTAGTGAAAGTAGATCATCTTCGAGTCAGAGATAAGCCTAGTACAGAAGGTTCGAATGTAGTTGCTTCTTTGGCGGAGAATACCTATTGGAAATATACAGGGAAAGAGTCTGATCAAAAGGAAAAAATAGAGATTCGAGGACAAGAATTTGATACCTACTGGTATTTAATTGATGTTGGAAATTGTGTTTCTGGATGGGTTTATGGTGGTGCAATTGAATTTGTAGAAAAACCAGAAATTATCACCAATACAGCTCCAATTATCTTTTTTGAACCAGAATTGGTAAAAGAGTACGGGAAGGAAAGGATAGAATTGGTGACGCAAAAGATCACAGCTTTTGATGCCATTAAAAGTGCCGCAGAATTATTGGATTATTATAATACAGCAACAGAAATTATACTAGAAAATTTACCTGAGCTTGATTCTAAAGTTTACGAAGGACAATTTGAGGTGAGTCGATTGGGATGTGCCTTAAAGATTTTCTTTTTTGACCAACTTTGCAGTGAATGTGCTGTGGAGTTGTATATTAATAGTGCCGATTTTTTAGCAAAAGCAAAAGAAACCCCCAATAAAATAGACGATGAAATTTTTCAACTAGTAGCAGATGCTGTTGGTCCTTATAACTCGTTTGATGTGGGGCATTTATCACAGCGAGATTGTGATTTTTGTTGGCATAGTATACTAGGCGATGGGCAAATTTTGTCTTATTGGAAACGAGTCGCAAAAATACGAACATGGCAGTTAGATCATTTATCAGAAGTGAAAATGGGTTTGATTATGCGTCAAATGGCAGACTATTTATTGTTAGAAATGGAATCTGATACTTATGTGTACTCGCAAGAGAAGGTCTTGGCAGAATACGATGAAATTATTAAAGTACTCAAAAAGGTAGATTGGCAAAAAGCTAGAGATATTGCCTTTGCGAATGGACAATTAAGGGCTAAAATAAAAAAGGGAGACGGGCTGACCTTTGATTGTGAAAATAAGGATTGTTCAAATCAATAATGGTCAAGTACTTAATAGTGGCGTAAATTAAATCCTGTTATACTATTTTAATACTCCGTTGATTTTTTAGTTTTTAGCTACGCTGAGCCTTCGGGTTCTATGAAAAACATAAAAAGCATCTTGCATTAGTTTGATTATTAGATTTTTAGTCTTTCAATTAGCAAAAGTGCATCCTGCTGATAATCAAACTAATACGATTTTCAACGGAGTAATGGAAACTAGGTCATTCATTAAAACATAAAACATGAGAATACTATTGTTATTGCTATTGGCATCTCTAGCCAATGTTGGATTTGCACAAGATCAAGAGGAATATGTTAATTATAAAGAAGGAAATGATAAGTACCATCAGTTTAAGGTAGGAACAGCGACTTATTTGTTAGCTGATCATGTGAATGTGCGCTCAAAGCCTTCCTCAAAAGGTGATGTTGTCATAAATCTTCCGATAGGAACAGCGATTAAAATTGTAGAAAAGTCGGATGAAAGACTACGTTTAAATGGCTTTAAAACCAATTGGTACAAAGTTTCCTTTAATGCTCAAAATAAGGTGACAACAGGTTATGTTTGGGGCGGTTTAATTGCAGAAGGATCTATTATGAGTGCTAATTCTAAAGT
>CALDEP010000318.1 GCA_937942475.1 uncultured Aureispira sp. | reverse complement strand
GATATTCGTATTCCTGCGGACAGCCAGCAAGTCGTTTATCTAAGTTATCAAGTGGGTTTTGAAGTAGCAGCAGGGCAAATTTATGTTGGTTTCAAATCTAAAGGCTTCAATGATTTTGTAACAAAGGAAGTAAAAACCAGCCCCAAAGGTTTTCCTGTCGATTTTGCTATGGCGGGTCAATATTTGGAGCAAACAGATACCTTTATGATTCAAGACGCTTATGAAGGCTCTTTGAAATCTAACTTGACGTTTTATCCGACTATTTTAGAAGGCTTAATGGAAGGCGTAGAAAGTATTTTAAGGTCGCCTAGTGGTTGTTTTGAACAGGTTTCTTCTAGCAATTATCCAAATATTTTGGCTTTGCAATTGATGGAACAAACAGGCGAGATGAAAGGAGATATTCGAGCAAAAGCTTTAAATTATTTAGAGACAGGTTATAACAAATTGGCAGGGTACGAAATTAATGGAGGCGGCTTTGAATGGTATGGACGAGCACCTGCCCATGAAGGTTTAACGGCTTATGGTTTGGTGCAATTCAAGGATATGCAAGCGGTTTATTCTGGTGTTAATCCTTCTATGATTGAACGGACGCAAGCTTATTTGTTGAGTCGAAGAGATGGAAAAGGTGGTTTTAATCAGAATGTTGGGAAGTATGGTTTTAGTGGTAACAAGCCTGCTTTATTTAATGCCTATATTACTTGGGCATTATCAGAAGTAAATACCAAAGGCATTCAACAGGAAGTCGAAGCGATGACAAAAGAAGCGATTGCTAGTGAAGATTTGTATCGAATGAGTTTGGCTGCTTTGACGCATTTTAATTTGGGAAATGAAGAACGAGGGAATAATTTACTAAAAAGCATCCAAGAGATGATTCAGAAAGTTGGGCTAGAACAGGTTCGTGCCGAGTCTACGGTGACTTATTCTTATGGTAATGCCTTGAATATTGAAACTTTATCTTTTGCTGCCTTGGCAATGTTAAAATCAGAGCAAAGAGACGAAGGTTTATTAATTAAGATGGTCGAATATTTATTAAGCAAACGACAGTATGGGCGCTTTGGCTCTACTCAATCCACCGTAATGGCTTTAAAAGCATTAAGTGCCTATACCAGTAGTGTGATGAAGCAACAAGAGGATAAATCCATCAAGGTTTTGATTAATGGGGCAACGGTTTGGGAAACCAGTTATTTGAAGGATCAAAAAGGAAGTTTAAAGATAGATAGTTTGCATCAATATTTTGTAGCAGGACAGAATATCGTCAGCATAAAATTTGAGGCTGCCACACAAGGTTTGCCTTATAGTTTTGATGTTGCTTGGACGGCACAGACGCCTCAAAGTTCGGCTCAATGCCCACTGGTCTTGACGAGTTCTTTTGATAAAATAGCAGCTGAAATGGGGGAGACCGTTCGCTTAGAAATAGCGGTTCAAAATACAAAAACAGAAGCACTTCCTTCTACCATGGCGCTAATTGGTATTCCTGCTGGATTGTCCGTTCAAGCTTGGCAGTTGAAAGATTTGCAAGAAAAACAAGCATTTGCTTTTTATGAATTGAAAGATAATTACTTAATATTGTACTATAGAGAACTGGATGGTCAAGAGACAAAGCGGCTTTCATTGGATTTGAAAACAGAAGTACCAGGACACTACACCGCAGCAGCCAATACGACTTATTTGTATTATGGAGAAGAAGATAAGTATTGGTCAGAAGGCTCAACCGTTCGGATAAAGTAGCGGCTTGAGCTTGTTTGTTCTTTGACAATCTTTCTTGGCAGTAATTTTTGCAGAATTTTTAAATTACAGGTGATTCATAACTAACTTTTAGATCTTAGATACTAGATTTTAGACCGCTTCGCTCTTAGACTAAAATACTGTTCATCAGTTTTTAGTCTAAAATCTAAGAGCGCAGCGATCTAAGATCTAAAAATAGTTAATTACAAAGCTTACTTTTGCTTATTAATCCCAGAAATGGTCTAGTAAGTCGCTTTTTTATCAGAACAAGAGCAGTTAAAAAGCACCTAAAACCACCAAATCCACCACATGAAACAATTATTATTATCTATATTTATACTAACTAGCAGTGCTTGTATCGCACAATCCTTGGGCGAAGATGTTTACATTCGTTATTACCTAGGAAGAAGTATTCAGCGCACGAAATTATTTGATGAAACAGGGATTGGAAAGTTTATTGCTTTTCGAAATATTCCTTCAAATTGGATTTTAGAGTACCAAAGAACCAATGCCTTGGAAGACATCCAAGGTCTTTTTGGAGCGGTTAAACCTAAGTTTAGTTTATTGAGCAATAAGTCTTTTTATTTAGATTTTAAAGGCTCTAGTTTAGGTGAAATGGATTTCAGTTTTCGAGGAAAAGTAGAGTTTAAAAAAGTCACAACAGAACTGAATGTCAATGGACATTGGGGCAATCAGCGGAATGATGCCAACCAAGATAATTTTTTAGATATAGACCTTAAAAAACGCATTTTTTTTAGCAATTCTTGGTCGGTTTATCTCAAGAATTTCACCTCTATTAATAACATTTGGTTCTTGGGTATGGAAACGCAAGGCGGGCAATTGAACTTTAATAAAGCAACTGATTTTTTGACAACCAATGCTTATGGAAATGGACTTGGTGTCACACATTTTGTTGGAGAATCTTCTAATTTTATAGCCACCAGAAGCAAAGACATGCTGCTGATCAATTTTAGAGTAGTCGATCATACACAAAAGAACTATTATGGCTTGCAGCAGTACAAGGGAAAAGAGTGGAGTGTTGATGCCAAAGCACAATACAGTTATCGCTTAGAGAATGGCTTTGATTTGTTTCAATTTGGCTTAAATTATCGCTACCAAAGCATTGGAGAAAGCTTGGACAGTTTAACCTTAGAACGCAAAGAATCTTTTGGAGGCGGTTATGTTGGCTACGAAACCTTTTTTGGCAAGAAATTCAAATTGTCTACTCGTGTTAATGTGGCTTATCATAATTTGGCGGAATGGATTTTTGTGCCCCACCTTCGATTTGATGCAACGATTTTAAAGTCCTTGAGTGCTACTGTTTTTGGCGGTTCAGGAATGCGTTATGCGAATGTTTTGAGTGAGAATGCTCAATTTTTAATTAGCAATCGTTCCGTGAATATTAAGGAGTCTTTATTGCCCGAAAGAGCCTGGTATTATGGGGCTTCTATCAATTATGGAACGTGGCTAAGGGTATTGGGTTTAGACTTTTATTCTTCGTTGAATTTACAAGTTTACCATACTATTTATCAAAATAAAATCATCTTAGATTTAGACAGCGATGCTTATGCGATGTCTTTTCATAATCTAGATGGAAAAGCTGAAAAACTATCTTTTGAATTAGATGCCCAAATTCGCTTATCCAAACCACAAATAGGTTTAAATATAGATTATCGACTAGATTTTATTAACTCTACCATTAACAATCAATATGTTCGAGAGCCACTTTATTCGATGCACAACCTCTTGTTAGCCTTGGATTATCGCTTGATTATTCGAAATACGCACATTCTTGATTTTACCACCCAATTTCATTGGTATGGCCCACAGAGATTGCCAAATGTTGCCGTCAAAACCCTTGGAACAACAGCTGCTTATACTATAGAATCGACCAGTGTTTCTCGTTGGGATCTGAAGCTTAATTTTCCGTTTTATGCTTGGGTGAAAAAGCGCACGAAATGGAGAAATTTTGTCTTTTATGTTGGAATAGATAATGTATTAAACGAGGTGCAGCCCTTGCCTTTTATCAGTGGAGACGAACCTTTTTCTCAAAATTTTGATGGGGGCTTGTTTTGGAACTCTACGGTTGGACGTCGCTATTATGGTGGGTTTAGTTATTTCTTTTAAGTTACTTAACGATATTTACATAGAACGAGTCCATTCTATCACTTTCTTTTCGTTTGTAAAAATCTTAATTATCGTTTTATCATTATCACTACTATAAAAACGGTCATACATTTTTATCGAAATACTAGCAACATATTTAGTGATATATCCAGGGCAAAGAACACCAACAATGAGGATTTCTTTAGGTAAAATACCAGTTAACTTTTTTAGCATTTCTTTTTTTACATAAAAAGCCCCTATGTAAATAATTACTTTTGTAGGCTTATTATCCATTACCACTAATTCTTTTAGCTTTGCTTTAATTTCTTGAATGCCTTCTAATGTGAATTCAGTACAATCTTCATTGACCTTAATAGTGATGATGTTCTCTTTTATAAGTTCAAAAGTCATCTGCTTAGTTACAACTTTCATAGTTTTTTTAATTAGTGTTCTTCGAAAGTTCAAAAAAGTAGAAGGGAATTTTTTTGAGACTAAGATAACTTCATGGTATAAATCCTATCTATAATTCCATTTGGGATGGAGTAGATTATTAAAGTAGTAATAAAATTTTGAAAATGAATTAATTTTATCAGAAAATAATGAGTTCAGAAGAAAAAAATAGTAGAATGTAAGGAATATCAGCTCTTAATTTAGATCGTATTTAACAACGATAAGAGAGAATAGTGTTATCGGGCGAATCGTTGTTTTTTCGTTATTAGAATATTCCAACAAGGAAGGGTTTAAATACTTTCTTAGAAAGTAAGTGGCTTAAATATCAAAGACAAAGGTTAGTTTTCCCCATTGCTTTTTTGGAGCCGTGTAATCTACATCAAATTTGTATCGTCTAGCGGCACGCATAGCAGAAGCGATTAGGTTAGCTTCGTTGATGGTTGATAATTTTTGTAAATACTTCGTTGCGATAACCGTTCCTTCTTGGCTCACACAAACCTTGATGGCGATTTTACCTTTTGTTTTTGTCAAGCCCTTGATGTTTGGACGTTTCATTACTCTACGCCCAAAAACACCCTCTTGTAAGCTATCATCATCTCCACCATCACCACTTGCATTGGTATTGTTGGTGGCATTTCCACCAGGCTTATTTTTATCAGAAGCACTACCCGATGGTTTAGAAGGCGTCGGTTTTGGATCTGGGCTAGGATCTACCTTTGGTGGTGTTTCGTTCAACTGAACGTCCTTGTTATTTGGCGTTTCCGCAGGTGTTACTACAGGAGCCTCGTCGTCCTCTACCGTTTCTACTGGTTTTGGTTCTGGCAAAGGTTCTGGAGCAGGCGTTGGCTCTGGACTAGGTGCTTCTTCCTTTGATTCACTTGGCTCGTTGGATGCATTTTTACGAGCTTTATCATTGACATTATCAACAAACTGAACATCAGGTTCTTCGAAAATGATATTATCAAAGTCTGTAAATTCAACGGTATTTTCTGCTAATTCAACATTTTGAATGGCTCCCATTAAAGGAAGAATTGCTAAACACAATACTACTGCATGTACAAAAAAAGTAATCAATAGACCTTTCTTTTTGTTTTCTTCCTCTTTCTCTGATACAAATTTATCGTTTTTCATATCTCCTGTGTTTTATATAGAGCCGTCTTTTTAGTAATAAATCAGACGACTCTAAATTTTTTTTATTGTTTCATCTGCTTTATATAATTCCAAAAGGATGCCAACTTTTTTATGGAATTAATTTTAAGCTGATTTTTGAGATATGAAAAAATGGCTAGATTGCCTATTTTGAAAACGATGGAGCAACTTTAATGATAATGCGTTTAATTTGATAATTCATCTAGAATTCGGCAAAGCATATATTTCTAATTGGCAGTTATTGCTTGCAAATCTGCAATGGTTTCGGAATAAACGATAGGAGGCACTTTCCCAAAAAGAATTAGACGACTATCGGATGCATCTCTAGGTTCATCATAGGTATAACTCCCTTGTTCGACACTACCTAATTGAACAAAATAAAATTCATGCAAGGTCACATCGTCATCATCATAAGATTGTACATTAAGGTTACTCGTTTTAATAATGGCTTGAATGCCTAGAGTTGGATAGGGTTTTTGGTAAGAAGATATTTCTCCAGAATCAACCACTGCACCTCGTTTCCAACCTTTCTTAGTGGCTCTAGATTTAAAATGATCTCCGTTAAGTTCAAAATTACGATACTGATAATCCATCGTTTTAGCTTGAATGCTTGGAACGGCAAGGATGACAGGACGATCTAATTGTGGAAAGGGAGGTTTGATTTTTTGTTGATTTGTATATGTCTTCCAATCGACTAGCTCTTTGGTCTCCATAAGAATAGGATGCGCAAATCGAATCCGTGTATCCTTATCTAAAGTAATCGCTTGTTCTTGATGATCTAACAATACTTGTTTGGAGGTAACCATAAATGTTCCTATTGCCACATTGTTAGCATCATATAATTGCCAAACAAAGTTTTGAGCAGCAGCAAAAGCAATTGGATTCCCTAAGAAAAATGCCGACCATTCTGTGGCTGTCCAAGCTCGTTGAGTAACTAAATAAAACTCTAGATTAGGGGCAAATTGCTTGACCGAATTTTTGAGTGTTTGATCCAATTTTTTTAATTCCTCTTTGACCGATTTATCGGCCTTAGACAAACTTTTGATCACCTTACCCTTAGGGCTTTTGTAGGCAAATTTAAAATTACTAGTAATAAAAGCAGTATAAATATCTGTTCCTACTTGAACCTTTTGTTCTAAGTTTTGGAAACCTAAGTCAGGCAACATTTTATCGGATAATTCAAAGCTACTCAACTGCATCGAATTGGCAATAGATTCAAAAGCACGTTCTGCGGCTCCACGAACATTAGGATACATTAATTTAAAGAATTGCATCACTCGATCTAGCGCACGAGCAGCTTCTAGTGTTTTCATTAAGCCCAACATCATACAAGTATTCAGGTTTTTACCACTAGTAGATTCCATGTAAAGTGGCTCAATCAAATTGTTGTCCCCTAAAGCCCCAATAACAGCCATTGCAAAACGATTCTTCGCTTTGGCGCCACCATTTTTTTGCATTAAGCTCCAAAGTGCATTGGCAAATGCGCCACTAGTCTTAGGATCAATCAGCCCAAAGACCTCTCTAGCTTCAAAATCCAATTCAATGCTATCAATACTCTTTTGGCGATAAAATAAGAAGCGTACTTCTTCTGTCGTTAAAGGACTTTGATTTCTCCAATACAAAGTCGGTAAAGTACTTTCGTCTAGCCATTTTGTAATAGGCTTCGTCAATTTACCTCTAGCTGCGGCATTAACAACACGAGCTTGTGCCTCTGCTAAGGAAATAGGGCTTGGAGTTTCCATGAAAACCTGAACAATAATATTTCTAATTTCTTCCTTCTTTTCAGTAGCCAACAAGGGTTTGATTAAGGCATGAGTATCGGCCGTATTTATTAAAGCCAAGGTGAAAACGCCTGCTCGACGAGCAGGAATAGATTTGGCAGATAACCGTTTTGTTGCGCTTGGAATAATTACTTTTGCGTCCTGTTGACTTAAAGCAACACAAGCGGTATTTGCTACTTCTGTATACTTAGATTGAGCAATTTCCCATACTTTATCATAATATTTAGAATAGTCTAAATCAGCTAAAATGGAAAAAGTAGTTTTATAATGTTCTGCAATAGAATTATCATCGATTGTCATATGCAAAGCTTCACCAGCAATGTCTATCGCATTTTGCCCATAATGTTGGACGGCTACTTTTATCGCTTCTAAAGCTATATCCTTGGTGTTTTCGACATATTCAAACAAAGTTTGTTTTAAAGCCTCTCCAAAAAGAGTACAAGCCCAATTAATGAAAGATGCGGTATTATCTTTCCATCGACTATCTACTAAGGACCAGTTAAAATGATAGCTGTTGCCCTCATTTTTTTTAGTAGAAATATATGCTAAGATTTCTTTTATTTTCTCCAAAGTTACCACAGCATATTCTTCCTTAAAGTTCGTATATAAAATACGATAACATTCCATAGCACAAGAGATACAGTCTGTCTTAGACAGCAAATCTAGTATATACTCTTTGTAGATGGGATTGTTTGTACATAAAACATCTAAGGTTTTAAATGGAATATGTTTGTTGCCATCATAACCTTCATATTCTGTTATGACAATTAGTTGTGGTAGATAAGGTTTTAAGCCTGCTTCATTGTGTAGAACCATTAATTCCGCAAACCGAGTAAGGTGTTTGTGTTTCACAATTAAGGCAATTAACTCATCTGGCTTTTGTTCAAAATAATCTAACAAGTATTGCCCAAAAGAAGTAAGGCTTTGGTTTTCTTTTAATAAGGGCAAATAACGCAACTCATCAAATACCCCCGTTAATAAAGTCAATTCATCCAAACCATAAAGGGCTACTGTATGAACAATATCAAGGTATAAACTATGCTGCTGTGGGTTTTCCTGAATTTGGGTCTCAATATATTTGGCAAACGCTTCATGGTAACCACTATAATATTTCCTCTTTTGATAATAAAAAGCAGATTGACAGATGAAGGCTAGAATTCTATGGTCGATAAAATTCCAATCTTGCACTGGATTTAAGGCGCTACAAATTATACCAAAGTAATCGTCATCATCTACATGAGCTGTTGGAACAGTGGCACTTAAGCCTTTTAAGTATAGTGTTAGTTCATTCAATCGCTTTGTAGTTGTGGAGTCTGCACGATCATTAACACTTCGCTGAAACGTTTCTAATTGCTCTTTTCGAGCCAATAATAAGGTTTCTTTATTATTAGGAGGAGGAGGCATTTCTAATACTTTTGCAACCTGCTGTTTCCTTAATTCTGTCAATAATAGTCTATCCGTTTCGGCTACTTTTTCTATGTCTGTATTTTTAATTAAGTATTCTTGGATAGCTTGAACACCATCATCTAAAATAGCACTAGGAACGTTTGGAATCTTGGCATCATGACCATAGAAGTCAAAGTCTACTAACTTTTTTAATAAACAAAATTGTAAGGGAATTTGCACCAAAGGAGAGTTGCGCAAACTAAGTTCTTCGAGATTTGACAACTGAAAAATAGCAGTAGGAATTTCTTTGAAATGATTGTAATCAAGCGATAACTCCTTTAGGTTTGTTAGTCGCCCAATACTATCGGGAAGTGTATGGAGGTTATTGGATGCTAAACTAAGTTCTTTTAAGTTTTTTAATTGCCCAATACTATCGGGAAGTGTACTTAGATTATTGGATGCTAAACTAAGTTCTTCCAAGTTTGATAATAACCCAATCTCCTCAGGAATAACAA
The DNA here is from genome assembly GCA_937942475.1 of uncultured Aureispira sp. Taxonomy (GTDB): domain Bacteria; phylum Bacteroidota; class Bacteroidia; order Chitinophagales; family Saprospiraceae; genus Aureispira. The sequence continues at coordinate 8,247 of CALDEP010000318.1, read as the reverse complement.
TAGGAATGGTGTTAGGAGGGGTACTGTATTTCTCATAAAGGCGGTCAATTTCCAACTCCTTTAAGGCTTTTAATTGTCCAATACTTGCCGGTAAATATCTTAATTGAGGATTATGACTAATGTCTAGTTCTTCTAACTGTTTTAATTGCCCAATGCTATCAGGTAATCGACTAATGCTAGTATGATTGATTGTTAATTTTGTTAATTGACTTAGAGTTCCAATAGTATTAGGAATACTTAATAAAGCCTCCGCTTTGTCTATGGATAGTCTTTTTAAGTTCGAAAGTCCGCTGATTTCATCAGGGATAAATTTTAGATTTTTGCCTTTTATTCTTAGGCGTTCCAATTTTTTAAGTTGACCAATAGTAGCAGGTAAATGGTCAACAATTGTCATTCTTAAATTGGTAAGCGTTTCTATTTTGCAAATTTCTTCAATAAAATCGGCTGTACAATCAGCATAAATATCAAAGGTAGTACTGTGCTTATCTTGTGCTTCTTGTAATTGGGCTAAGGCAGAAACGTGCATGCCAGCTAAGATCAAACGGAGTTTTTGATAGCCACTTTTTACCTTCTTCGCAATTAATTTTTCTGCTTCCTTGTTTGTTTTTTCTTCAGAGTCAAAAGACTTCGTTGCCTCTTTTAGACTGTCATTGTGTATTTTTCCATATGCAGTAGTAAAAGAAGTCCCCTCAATTGTGATTTGCCAAAGCTTCTCATTATCAAAAAATATTTGTTTCATTGGTGTGTTTTATAAGGGATTGGATAATTTAATTGGAAATAAAAAGCGCTTGTTAAAACAAAGGAACGTGTTGTTGTTACTTTAACCAACCCTAATATATATATTATAAAATATAAAATTAGCTATTTTATTCTATTTTTAAAAGAGCTGATATGTGCCTTGTTCTGAAATAAGGATACCGTTTTTAAATAAAATCAAGCAGCGTACTCTACTTTTAGAGTATTCTGTTTTTTCATTTTATAGGTTTTCATTTTTAATGCTCTTTGTTGATACATCATTTCTGGTGTGAGAAGTTTACAAAAAAAATGTGGCTGCTCAGCATTATTAATTTAAATAAGCAAAAAAATAGGGCTAAAGTAATCTACTTATTTGTTGTTTTTGTTAGAACATAATAGATGAGCTGTTGTTATAAAAAGCATTAGTAATCATCACTTTATACTTGTTGTTATGAAAATTTTCATCTTATTGATTTTAGTTTTACCTTATTATAGTATTGCCCAATATGAAGGAATCTATAATTTGCCATTGCCAGAGACGTTCACTAACATGAAAAAGAAGGTGCTCATTTATAGTACGCCCAATCCCAATTACGCAGCGTTTGAGACGGAAGAAAAACAATTCATTGTTTGGAAACATCGTACAATTATCAAAGCAACCGAGGATATTACGATCAAAGAAACAGGAGCCTATCTATTGCGCAATGGCGTTTGGTGGAAACGGGCTTCCTTTAATCCTAAACAAACGAAAGAAATGTTTGCGACAAAGCGTTTAGAATTGGCAAAAGGAGATTCTTTGGTTTTTGAAAAAAACTGGCGTTATGGAAGCTATACACAGACAGGTTGGAATTTTTGGTATGTTGTCGCAACTACTGCATCAGGAGAAATGATTTATGGCTATGATATTTTAGAAACCAAAGGTCGTTTTCAAGATAATACACAAGTATTACCACTCAAAAAGAAAGATAGTCAGCTAACTTGGACGGGGAAAGCTGGCGACTCTGATTACCGCTTGACAGGACAAATAACAGATTTTAAAGGACGTATAGTCGTCAAAGAAGATGTTTTGATGGCTTGCTCCATTACATTAGTCATGGACTCTATGACGCACGAAATTCCCTCTTTAATCAGCCATTTAAAAGGCAAGGATTTTTTCAGTGTCAAAAAATACCCTGAGTCTACCTTTCAAAGTGAAAAAATAGAGATTCAGAGCCCGAATAATTATTTAGTCGAAGGCACTTTGTGCTTGAGAGGCGTTTGCCAAAAAGAAGCGTTTAATGTTGCGCTAAAAATCACGGATAAAGCTTATGAGGCAGTCTTCAGTGCAAGTATAGATCGAACAAAATATGGGATGCTTTTTGCTTCTTCTAAAGAAAAGAAAGGGAAATATTCAATAGCAGATGAAATTCAGTTTTTAGGAACCTTTTCCTTTATGAAAGATTATCCTGGGTCAATGCCTTGGAATCAATTAAAAGTACCTTAATAAAGGAGCGTTTATTTGGAGGAAAAGACATTTTTAGCATAAAAAAAAAGCGATCTTTTTTAGAAAAGATCGCTTTTAACATATATTTACAAAGTAAGGAAATTGTTATTTCTTACCATGACATTGCTTGAATTTCTTGCCACTTCCACAAGGACAAGGATCGTTACGTTTTACTTTTTCAGCATCACGCTTGAATGTTTTTACCTTTTCAACGGTTTGCGTACCACTTGCATTAGCAGCAGCGTTACGTTGTCTGTTTTCTGCTTCTTTTTGTGCATCAATGTTGGTTTGCAAATCTTCGTTGGTTGTTTCAATTTCTTGCGCTTCACGAATATCTTCCGACTCGTGAATTGGAACATTCCCTCTAAATAAGAAGCCAGTAATTTCCTTGCTGATTCTATCTAAAAATAATTCATACAATTTAGACGCTTGAATTTTGTAGATCACCAAAGGATCTTTTTGTTCAAAAGAAGCCGATTGTGTTTGATCTTTCAATTCATCCAAATCACGAAGATGCTCTTTCCACGCATTATCAATCAAACCTAAAGTAATTGACTTTTCAATATCGTTTACCAAAGATTTTCCATTAGAACCAATGGCCGCTTTTAAGTCCGCACCAATCTCCATTCCTTTGTTCCCATCGGTAAAAGGAATACCAATTTTCTGATAATTTGTATTTGGATCATTATAAACACGGTTGATAATCGGCATCAAACGTTGTGAAACATCTACAAATTTAGCTTTGTAAGCTCTTGCAGCTTGATTGTACAATTTGTCCATCAACTTATCCAGTACATTCTCTTTCTTGAATTCATCTTCAGAGATATTACTTTCAAAACCAAAGTAACGAATCACATCTTGTGTGAAACCTGTATAATCATTATTAACCTTATGCTGAGAGATTAAAGACACGGCTACTTGGTCAAACATATCGTTCAAATCAATTGCCAAACGTTCTCCATACAAAGCATTGTTACGCTTTTTATAAATAGATTCTCTTTGAATGTTCATAACATCATCGTATTCCAATAGACGTTTACGAACTCCAAAGTTATTTTCTTCAATACGTTTCTGCGCACGCTCAATAGCGTTGGTAATCATTTTGTGTTGCAAGGCTTCTCCTTCTTGATGTCCCATCGTGTCCATCAATTTAGAAATACGCTCAGAACCAAATAGACGCATCAATTTATCTTCCAAAGCAACATAGAATTGAGACATACCCACATCTCCCTGACGACCAGCACGACCACGCAACTGTCTATCTACTCGTCGAGAATCATGGCGTTCTGTACCAATAATAGCCAAACCACCTGCTTTTTTAACCTCCTCAGAAATCTTGATATCGGTACCACGACCCGCCATATTGGTGGCAATAGTTACTTGACCCGCTTGACCTGCTTCTGCAACAACATCTGCTTCACGAGCATGTTGTTTTGCATTCAAAACGTTGTGGTCAATTTTGCGCAATTGTAGCAAACGACTCAACATTTCAGATTGTTGAACGGAAGTAGTACCCACTAATACAGGTTGCCCGTTCTTCGTCAATTCGATCACATCATTAATAATGGCATTGATCTTCTCCCGTTCTGTTTTATAAACCAAGTCATTTCTATCATCACGAACAATTGGACGATTGGTTGGAATCACCACAACATCTAATTTATAGATGTTCCAAAGCTCTTGTGCTTCTGTTTCTGCTGTACCCGTCATACCCGCTAATTTGTGGTACATACGGAAGAAGTTTTGTAGCGTAACGGTTGCATAAGTTTGTGTTGTTTTTTCAATTTTAACACTTTCCTTAGCTTCCAAAGCTTGATGCAAACCATCAGAGAAACGACGACCGTCCATAATACGACCTGTTTGCTCATCTACGATTTTCACTTCGTCATTCATGACCACATATTCATCCTCTCTGTGGAATAGCGTATAGGCTTTTAGTAATTGACGCAAAGCGTGCAAACGCTCATTTTTAATTTGAAAGCCTACTAAAGCTTCATCTTTCTTAGCGACAATTTCCTCTTGAGTCAAACCAGGAACTTTATCAAGATTAGATAAAACAGTTCCAATATCATCCATTACAAATAAGCTATTGTCACCAGCACCTTCTCCCAACAACATACGCCCGTTGTCTGTTAATTCAACGCTTCTATTTTTCTCTTCAATGACAAAATACAAAAGAGCATCTGCTTTAGGCATGTGCTTAGATTGCTCTGCCATGTAGAAATTCTCTGTCTTCTGCATAATCAACATCACCCCTGGCTCACTCAAGAACTTAATCAAAGCACGATGCTTTGGCAATCCACGATAAGCACGGAATAAAGCCAATCCACCACCGCCTTCTTCTGGGCTAGTATCTCCTTCTGCAATCAATTTTTTTGCTTCACGCAACAACTCTCCAACCAATTTGCGTTGAACGGCTTCTAATTGCTGAACCGCAGGTTTTAGAGTTGTAAATAATTCTTCACGGTTGTCTTGTGCCGTAGGACCAGAGATAATCAAAGGCGTACGAGCATCATCAATCAAAACCGAATCCACCTCATCAATCATTGTAAAGTGGAACTTACGTTGTACGATTTCATCTGGCTTGTGTGCCATATTATCACGCAAGTAATCAAACCCAAATTCGTTATTGGTACCATAAGTAATATCAGCACGATAGGCTGCTTTACGTTCTGGAGAATGTGGTCTATATTTATCAATACAATCTACAGTCAATTGTAAGAAATTATGAATAGGAGCCATCCATTCAGCATCCCGTTTTGCCAAGTAATCATTCACGGTAATTAAATGAACGCCTTCACCAGCCAAACCATTCAAGTAAGCAGGTAAGGTAGAAACTAGGGTTTTTCCTTCCCCTGTCGCCATCTCGGCAATTTTTCCATCATGCAAAACAATACCACCAATCAGCTGTACATCATAGTGAATCATATTCCAAGATACTTCACTTCCAGCAGCCATCCACGAGTTTTGCCAAATCGCTTTGTCTCCATCAATGATAACAAATGGCTTGGCACTACTAGCTTGTTGTGCCGCCAAACCTCGATCCATTTCTGTTGCAGTCACTTCCAAGGATTCGTTTTCTGAAAAACGACGCGCCGTTTCTTTGACAACAGCAAATGCTTCTGGCAAGATTTCTTTTAAGACAACTTCAATTTCTTCATCTCTTTCTTTGCCTAAGGCATCAATTTCAGTAAATAGTTCTTGTTTTTTTAGAACATCTTCTGTCTCATCAATATTGGCTTGAAGGGCAACAATTTCACTGTCAATGGTTTTTAGATGTTCGGCAATACGATTTCTAAAATCAAGGGTCTTGTTTCGCAATACATCGTTAGAAACAGATGCTAATTTTGCATACTCTTCTTTTATATTTTCTACAATAGGTAGAATCGTTTTAATATCACGATCGTATTTATCACCAAATAGTTTCTTTAAAAAACCAAACATGTTTTCTTTAGTTTATGAAGCAATTGTCAAGGCTTATTATCAATTACTTAAAATGAATAATCTTCTTCTAAGGCTGTTGAGTTTTTGTTTATTAATAAAACAATAGTAAGTTTTGAATAACAAAAAGGACTACTTACTCAACATTACAGCAAATATAACATTTAATTTTGCTATCACATTTTATTCCATCCGTATTATGTATGTCATATTGGCAAAAAACCTAATTTTTTATCGACTATTTGGCACTTATTTGTAATTTTAGCCAATAGATTGCATTATCTGTCTAAGATATAAATTAGTTTTCTTCCATCGATTTCTTCAAATCAAACATTTATGCGTTACATTATTAGTTGCTTACTATTAATTTTTATCTCTAGTTGTCAACCTAAAGAAAGTGCTGAGAATACAGAGGACCCCATTCAAGAAGTGGATAATAGCACTTTTTATACCAAAGAATATTATTACCCAATTGAATCCTTATCAGAAGAAAAAATCTACGAATATGTTTTAGAAATAGAAGGGCAAAGCTATCTATCACATTACTTATCCTTAAAAAAAGAACTTGGAGAAGATGGCTCTATCTTTTTGACTTCAAAATATTATGCCCCAGATTTTAAGCAAAACCAAGAAATCAAAGAATGGATTATCAAAGATGGTGTTATTACACAAGAATATAAATTTCTAGTATTCGATAGCACGAGCCAAACGGTAAAAGAATATCCAAATGAGGTTAACCAAAATGTGGTTTTTCCTTTCTATGCTTCCTTAGATTCTGTGATGGCTTATCGATTTGTTTGCGAAATGAAACTTCCACCTGATTTCTTGACGGTAAAATTAGTTCGAGATCGAAAGTTCAATAAAAAGGTGTCTTATACTTATAAGGACGAAGCGTTGGAGGCAATTGCTTTTACAGCAACGGATTTGTATGATATTGAGAACACAGAAGGAGGTGGTTTTTGGGATCAAAAAAAAGCAACGATTGAAGTTTACGCTAAAGGCGTTGGATTGGTGTACAAGGAAACTAAAACAGCAGGTTCGGAGACAACAGAGATCGAGCGCCTTTCTACTATTTATTCTGTGGAAGAATTTGAAGCCTTGAAAAGTAAGTATCAATAAAAAAATCAACCTAAAAAAAATAGCAGTCACCTTCAAGGGGACTGCTATTTTTATCTTCACTGTTTTTTTAAGTTTACACCACTCGCATAAAGTTTGAAACACCCTGTGCGACCAATTGACCATGTTGATTCAGAAGGTCACAACGAACATTTGCTGTACGTCTTCCAACTCGAATGACTTTTGGAATACCAGTGATAATATCACCCACTTTAGCCGCTTTTAAGAAATCTACGTTCATTGTCATAGAAACATAAGCAGCCCCTTCGTCACTTTTAATAAAAATTTGAAAGCCCAAGACTTCATCAATAATTGCTGCAACGGCTCCACCATGAATGGCGCCCATTGGATTGAGCATATTTTCACGCACTTCAAAAGCAAGTTTTATATCTCCCTCATCACTAATCGCTGTTACCGCTCCATTAAGCCACGCTCCAAAACCAGGAAGGTATTCGCTCATGGGTTGACCAAGGTTCTCTTTTATTTGTTTAACGTAATCCGCTTTCATTATAACTTCCCTAATTTTTCTAATGCTTGTGTAATTTGTTCGGTATGGGCATCGTTTTTAGGACGTTTGAATACTTTAGTGATCATACCATCGGTATCAATTACAAAAGTAGTTCTTAAAACCCCCATTTTAATATTGCCATACATGTTCTTTTCGCCCCAAGTTCCATAGGCTTCCATCACAGACTTGTCTGTATCCGCAATTAGAGGAAAAGGTAAGTTAAATTTTTCGATAAACTTCTGATGAGAAGCCGCACTATCAGGACTTACACCAATCACGGCATAGCCTTTATTCAACCAATAGTCATAATTATCTCTAAGGTCGCAAGCTTCTTTGGTACAACCAGGTGTGTTGTCTTTAGGATAAAAGTAAAGAATCAAATTCTTACCTTTAAAATCAGCTAACTGAACCGTTTTATCATTTTGATCTAGCCCCTTAAAATCAGGCGCTTTGTCTCCTTCTTTGAGTGTTACTGGCATTGTTTTTTTATTATAAAAATTGGTTCTTTTGCAAATCGTGTGGAGTTAAAAATATAGGCTATCTTTTAACAGTTATGAATTGGGATATAAGTTTTAAGTCGTTTATTATCAAAAGAAAATAGACGACTTTCTACTTAAAACATACGACCCATACTGTCTAATAGAAAAGTGGTTTAAATATTACCACACGATTTGTCAAAGAACGTAAAAATTAAGAGTAGTATTGTTTATTCACTTACAGGAGCCAATCGAACTACCAAACCTTCCAAATCATTGTGTAGTTTTATTTGGCAGCCCAAACGACTGTTGTCTTCTACGAAAAAAGCCTGATCCAACATGTCTTCTTCGTCCTCAGAGGCTTCTTTTAATTCATGGTCGCTTTCTACATACATGTGGCAACTAGCGCAAAGTGCCATGCCGCCACAAGTCCCTTCAACAGGTAATTCTGCGGCTTTGCAAAACTCCATCATGTTCATGCTCATGTC
>CALDEP010000317.1 GCA_937942475.1 uncultured Aureispira sp. | reverse complement strand
GCTTCCTTCCCTATAGCCATGATTTTGCGCAACTGTGTTCCAATCACTCCTACAAAAGCAAAAGTGATTAAATTCTTAGCCACATCTGAAAAACGACTGTCGTTTTCCCAACCATTAATGGACTTCGTTTTATCTAAAAATTTCTGCGCTGGCACCAAGCCATTTTCAGCCAAAGCAAGCATTAATTTTTTAGTAATTAATACATTAAACGTCTTCTTAACGCCTATATCTGCCTGCCCCAATTCTGCTAAGTCATAAATCTTATCTGCCATCTGCACTTGCTGGGCGTTCATTTCTTCCAGCAAGGCATTTAGGGCTGCCATTTCATTTTGAATCTCTTGGGTGGCACCATTCACTTCCAAGGTGATACTGCTATCAGTGATCCCTTGTATAATGATGTTGTTATTCCCCTGATTCGTTGTGTTATTTTCCATGTAGTTTATACAACTTTATTTTTCATGAGTCTTTATTTCCATCTTTATGAATTATTAGGAATGATGGTCTTTTGGTAAAATGGTAAAAAATGATCGTTTATGCACAAAATTTATACATAAGTCATTCCTTAATTATTTCCTGCTGATAGATAGATATAATCTCCTTCTTCATCTTTAATAATAAAAGAACAATCGGGAAGTTTTTCTTGTAATGCTTCCAATTTTGCCAAATTAGCAGCATAATCTTCATTTTTATACAAAGTAAGCGAAAAATATTTTAATTTTCTCATCTTACTTACATCGGGAATATTCTTTAAATTTGGATTGTTTTCAAGGTATAGTTTTTCAAGGTTGATTAAGTTTTCAATTCCTTTTGGAAGTATTTCTAATGAAGGTGGTAATTCCAAAACTTGTAAATCTATTAATTTGCCAAGATCTCCAGGAATTGTTTTTAAAGAGGTTCCTGATAAATGCAAATGTTCGAGATCGATTAAGTTTTCAAGACCTTCTGGAAGTTCTGTTATTGCTTCGCTAGAGACATCCAATAAATTGAGGTTCTGCAAGCTATAAATACTCAAAGGTATTTTTTCTAATCCTGCTGGGAGGTATAAATCTTTTAATTTTTTTAACTTACCTATACTCTCAGGAATAGCTTTTATCCCTGTCATCTGTAGATGTAAGACTTCCAAGTTTTCTAAATGCTCGATATGAGAAGAGAATTCATCTATTGATATTAGGAGAAATAGCGTTTTTAATTTTTTTAACTTCAATATAGACGCTGAAAGGGTTGTTTCTTCTTGCCCTGTTAAATATAATTCCTCCAAATGCTCTAAGCTATAAACACTCAAAGGTATTTTCTTTAATGACATAGGAAGCCCCAATATTTTTAGCTTTTTCAACTTCCCTATAGCCTCTGGAAGCACTTCTACGCCTGTACCATATAAATTTAAAATTTCAAGGTGCTGTAGATTATAAATACTAGAAGGAACGTTCTCTATTGTAGAAGGAAGTTCAAGTGCTTTTAACCCTTTTAGCCGATCAATATTCTCAGGGATTGATGTTATATCGGTTGAATAAATATCAATTTGACTTAAATGCTCAAATGTGGTGATAAAGTCAGGAAACGTATCTAAGTTCCGATCAAAAAATAATAATTCAACCCTATCTTTAATTTTAGGATCTTTTGCTAAATATTGAAGGATATTTAATACATCATTTTTTCCTAAGTCTTTAAAATCTAGGGCTAATTTATCTTTATGTTTATTAAGATCATAAGCTACAGATTGATTAATGGATTTCAAGCTAGATTCCAAATCTTCTAACTTAGATAGTAAGGTTTTTTGTTTCTTGTTTTTTGTTAATCGACTTTTCAGCAAGCTTATATCTTCTTTAGACAAAGAAGATTTAAAGATGCCTTTTTCCTTTAACACTTCCGATATTTCAACCAATCGATATCGATTACCACTGGTATCAATGAGGTATTTGACCCGATCAGATCCTATTGGGTTCATGGTCTCCATTTCTGCAAAACCTGTCTCTACATCAAAAGGCTCTCCTTTCTGATAGACAAAATCAATGTTAGGACTAGGGTTTCCGTCTTTATCTATAAAACCATATTTTCCATTTTTAAATGCCAAGGCAAGTTTCCCATCATAGAAATCCATGGCATTAATAATTTTTATATTTTTTTCGTTTGCGGCTTCTGCATCTAATTGAGCTGCCTTTGCAATTACTTTTTCGTTATTAGAAATAACAGCAAAAGAAAAAATAGTAATAAAAACAAGTCCAAGAAAAATAGCGCCCAACACCTTTTTTCTAGTCGCTTCTTTTTGAGATTGAAGCACTTTCTTTTTACTCTCCTCTATAAGAAGCGTTTCTTCTGGACTTAATTTTATACGAGTCAAAAAAGGGCTGATAAAATCCAATTGTTTTTCAGAAAACAACTCCCTTGCTTCATCTTTCAGCAGGCTTTGGCTTTTAATCAAATTCCGAACTTCCAGCAAGGCAATTTCATCATCACTACGCTTTTCTGCAATGCGCAAAGCTAGAGAATCATGTGCTATTTCATACAACTCTTCTTCCTCTATATAACGCAAAATTCGATTGTTCATCAAAGCAATCACGACATGCTCAATAAGCTTTTTGGGTATCTCTGGAAAATTATGATCTAAGGTATCAATTCCAATCGGCTCTTTTGTTCCATCTATCGTAACAAAAGGAGAGAGAATTTTCCAAATCGTTCTGCGTTCACACCTTTGGTCATTAGCAATTTCAACAATTTGTTCGTCCAAAAAATCTCGCAAAATATTTCCAATATCACCAATTTCAGCTAAGGATTCTAGGCTAAAAGTCGCTTCTGTTGTAGGGCTTTTAGATTTATCCTTAGATATATGTCGATAAAATTTATCTAGGAAAACTTGCAGATAAGGCAACTGTATGGTCAAGGTTTTTTCTGTCCCTCTAATTTTCTCAAACACCTGCTCGGCAATGGCTTCTGCTTCTCCATCATTAATATGAACAATTGATTTTTTAGATCTTGTCGCTCCTAAAACAACATCCTTCACATTCGCCAAATTCATGGGATCTATTCGAAGTTTCTTGCGAAACAACTCTGGTACCGCCTTCTCAAATTCATACAAAGAACCCAAATATTCTTCTCGAATACTAAAAATCAAT